>CANJUS010000001.1:0-18063 GCA_947477505.1 Comamonadaceae bacterium
CCTCGTTGAACTTGCCCACCACGCGCGGGCGCTGGCCATCGGGCCAGTTGTACAAGCACTCTTTGACCTGGTATTCGATCATTTGGCGCTTTTCTTCGACCACCATGATTTCTTGCAAACCGCGCGCAAACTCGCGCGTGCTGTGCGGCTCCAGTGGCCAGACCACGCCGACCTTGTGCAACCGGATGCCCAAGCGGTGGCAGGCGGCTTCGTCCAAACCCAAATCGAGCAAGGCCTGGCGGGTGTCGTTGTAGGCCTTGCCGCTGGCCATCAGGCCAAAGCGGTCGCTGGGGCCTTCGATGGTGTTGTGGTTGAGCCGGTTGGTGCGGATATAGGCCAATGCGGCGTACCACTTGTAAGTGAACAAGCGTTGCTCTTGGGCCAACGCATCGTCGGGCCAGCGGATGTGCAAGCCACCGGCGGGCATGTCAAACGCAGGCAACACAATGTTCACCCGCTGTGCGTCGATGATGGCGGTGGCGCTGGACTCGACCACCTCTTGGATGGTCTTCATGCCCGACCACACCCCAGCAAAGCGGCTCAGCGCCAACGCGTGCACGCCCATGTCCAAAATATCTTGTACCGATGCCGGAAAGAACACCGGCATGCCACAGGCCTTGAAGATGTGGTCGCTTTGGTGCGCGGCGGTGCTGCTTTTGGCCACATGGTCGTCGCCTGCCACGGCCATCACGCCGCCCCAAGCGGTGGTGCCGGCCATGGTGGCGTGTTTGAACACATCGGAGCAGCGGTCCACGCCCGGGCCTTTGCCATACCAAATGCCAAACACGCCGTCAAAGCGGCGGCTGCCCGCAGGGGCAAAACCCAGTTGTTGGGTGCCCCACAAGGCGGTGGCGGCCAGCTCCTCGTTGACACCGGGTTGGAACACGATGTGCTGGGCTTGCAAATACGACTTGGCTTTCCACAGCGCTTGGTCGTAGCCGCCCAAGGGTGAGCCGCGGTAACCACTGATGAAGCCAGCGGTGTTTTTGCCTTGCAGCGCGTCGCGCTGGCGCTGCAGCATGGGCAGCTTGACCAGCGCTTGCACCCCGCTCATGAACGCACGGCCTTGGTCGAGCGCGTATTTGTCGTCCAAGGTCACCGTCTCCAGGGCCTGGCGGATGTGTTCGGGCAGCGGGGCGTTCATGGCTATTCTCCTGGCGCGGGGCAGTGCAACAGTGTAGGCGCAAGGCCGGGGTTTGTCAGCGCGGCCACAGCACCCACAGGCGCAGGTTTTGTTTGACCCGACCGGCCAATTCCCCGGCCGCCGCGCCGGACCCCGCGTAATAGTCGGCGCGCACCGCACCCACGATGGCGCTGCCGGTGTCTTGCGCAAACACCAGGCGTTGCACGCGCAGCGCCGGCCCGCTGCTGGCCAGCCACACTGGCGTGGCGTAGGGAATAGATTCGCGGTCTACCGCGATGGAGCGCCCCGCCGTCAAGGGCACGCCTTGTGCGCCACGCGGACCGGCGTCATCGCCGCCTTCGCTCAAAGCCTCTTCACGGAAAAACACAAAGCGCGGGTTGGCCCACAGCATTTCTTGTGCGCGCTGCGGATTGCGCGCCACCCACTCTTTGATGCCGCCCCAACTGGCGTCGCGCACCAAGCCTTGGTCAAGCAACCAGCGGCCCACGCTTTGGTAGGGCTGCTCGTTGGAGCCGGCAAAGGCCAGTCGCACCCGCCGCGTGCGGCCATCGGGCTCTTGCATGTTCAACTGGCCCGAGCCTTGGATGTGCAGCACCAGCGCGTCGATGGGGTCGGCCATCCAGGCAATTTCCAACCCGGCCATGGCCGCGCGGGCCTCGGGCAAGGTGTCGATTTGCTGGCGGGTGTACCACGAGCGGCCTTGGCGCTGGGCTTGTTGCGCCCCGGCCGGGTAGGCGTACAAGGGCACGCCAAAACCGGGGGCGCTTTGGCGCGCAGCGTTCATCAAGGGCTCGTAGTAGCTGGTCAGCAGCCCATCGCTGGCGCCTTGCACCGGCTCGACGCGGTAGGGCTGCAAGCGGGTGACCATCCACAGGCGCTGCTCGTCGGCGTCGGCAATGCTCAAACGGCGCACATCGGCGCACAGGGGGCCAAACACGGGGCCGGGGCGTTCGCAGTTTTTCAGCCAGGCGTTCCAGGCCTCGTGCAAGCTGTCGTCGCGCCAGCCGGGCAAGTCGTCCCAGGGCACAGGCGTCCAGCGGCTCTTGACGGCCAGATCGGGGGCGGGGGTGCCGGGCAAACCGGCCAAGCCTGCGCGCGGTACCTGCGGCGTTGCCGCCACCGGGGCCCGCGCGCCCTCGGCAGGGCGCTCGCTTGGCGCTGGGGTCACGCCAACGGGGGCGGGAGTGCGGTCTTGCACCGGGGCCATTTGGCGCGGCGGGGAACTGCACGAGAGCAGGCTTCCTACAATCGCGGCCATGAACCACCCCGCACCGGCGCGCTGAATGTTGCTCATCTTGCTTGAGGCTTTGGGCGCGGGTTTGCTGCTGGTGTTCATTGTGTGGTGGACGATGTTTTCGGGGCGACCACCCAGCCCACCGGCCGACCCTGCCCAGCCCGATGCACCGCCCCCACCCCCCCTGCCCGGGCAAGACGCGCGCAGCCAGACACGCCAAGACGCCACCAAGCCACCCCACCGACCTGACTGATGCCGCCTCACGCTGGGGCACGCAACAGGTTGGACAGCTCAACGGCTGAGCGCACGGCCATTTTTTCGAACACCCGGGCGCGGTGCACTTCGACCGTGCGCACACTGATGTGCAGGTCTTGGGCGATCAGTTTGTTGGGCAAGCCCTCGACCACCAGGTGCATGACCTCGCGCTCGCGATCGGTCAGGCCAGCGATCAACACGGCCAGACCATGCTGCTGCTGACGCGCTTGCAACTGCTGGGCCGAGCGCTGCACGGCTTGCACGACGCGGTCGACCAGCGAGTTGTCTGAAAAAGGCTTTTCGCAAAAGTCAAACGCGCCGCGCTTGACCGCGTCCACGGCGGTGGGCACGTCGGCGTGACCGGTCAAAAAAATCACCGGCAACTGGGGCAACAAGCCCTTGTCGATCAGCCGCTCGAACAATGCCAAGCCGCTGATGCCAGGCATGCGCACATCGAGCAACAAGCAACTGGCTTGGCCCAGGGGTGGGGGGGTGCCGCTCAGCTCCAGGTGCGCGATCAGGCCTTCGGCGCTGTCAAAGCACTGCGTTTGCAAGCCACGCGAGCGCAGCAGCCAGGCCAGGGCCTGGCGCACACTTTCATCGTCGTCGACCACATACACCAAAGCGTCTTGAACCGGTTGCATGTCAAGATTGTGGCAGGGCCATGCGGGCACTGGATTGGGTGTCAGCCCCAGGGGCCAAGGCCAAGGAGAAAAAGAATTCCGTGCCGCTGGGGGTCAAGGCGCGGTGCTGCAACCGGCCCCCATGCTGCTCGACCACGGTGCGGCACAGGCTCAGGCCCAAGCCCATGCCCTCGGCCTTGGTGGTGAAAAACGGGGTGAACAACTGGGCCGACACCTCTGGCGTGATGCCCGCGCCACCATCGGCCACCGCAAATTCCAAGCCCAGGCCCAACTCGGCACTGTCGCACGCACGCACTGTCAAGCGCAACTCGCGCGCTCGCCCTGGGGGCAGCGCTTGCATGGCTTGGATGCCATTGCGCGCCAGGTTGAGCAACACCTGCTCGACCATGGTGCGGTCGCACCACACGCTGGGCAAATCGGTGGGGCAGTCGATGTGCAAACGCACGCCGGTTTTGCGCGCTTGCAACATGACCAAGGGCCAAATGCTGTCGATCAGGCTTTGTGCGGCCACGGCTTCGCGGGCCTGGTCGCGTCGGCGCACAAAGTTGTGCACGCTTTTGATGACCAAGCCGGCGCGGCGCGCTTGCTCGGCGATGTGCGCCAAGGCCTGGCCCAGTTGCTCGCCGATCACCGCGCTGGTGTGGGCATCGGCTTGCAACAGGTTTTGGCTGCCACTGGCGTAGCTGGCGATGGCCGCCAGGGGTTGGTTGAGCTCATGGCTGAGCAAGGAGGCCATCTCGCCCACCGTGGCCAAGCGTGCGGTGGCTTGCAAGCGGTCCAACGTGGCGCGGCTCAACTCTTCGCTGGCGCGCTGGGTGCTGATGTCAAGCACCGCGCTCATCCAACCAGTTTGGGTGCCACTGGCATTGATCAGCGGGGCCTCAAAAATGAGCACCGGAAAACGTTCGCCGTTTTTGCGCTGAAAGTCCGACTCGGTGCCCTCGCGCGGGGGCGTGTTGCCGGCCAATCGCCAGGCTTGGCGTTTGCCGTATTCGTCGACTTTTTCGGGCGGCCAGTACGGCGCGGGAATGCCTTGCCCGAGCAGCTCATCGGCGGCAAAGCCCACCATCTCGCAAAAGGCCGGGTTGACGTAGGTGATGCGGCCTTGCAAGTCGCGCGCGCGCAAGCCCGTGACCAGCGAGTCCTCCATCGCTTTGCGAAAGGCCAAGGCGTCGGCCAAGGCGCGCTCGGCGCGTTGGCGTCGGCGCATGTCGCGCGCCAACAAGGCCAGCACCGTGACCAGGGCCAGCGACAAGCCCATCACCAAAGCGGTGAGCAAGTTGGGCAACCAATTGGGCGAGGCGCGCCAGCTGTCCAGTCGCAGCACCAAGGTATAGCCAGGCAAGTCGAGCAACTGCTGGGCGCCAAACAGGCGCTGGCCACGGTGGATGCCCCCGCGCAAGGCCAGCCGGGTGCCATCGGGCTCGGTGAACGAGACCTCTTGGGCGCGCGTGTGCTCGCGCCGCACCATGGCCTCGAGCATCTCTGACAAGGCATAGCTGGCGACCAAAAACCCATGGATGCGGCCCCCCTCGTACCAGGGCAAACACAGCTCCATCACCTCCAAGCCCTGGCCGTCTTGCACCGACACAAAGCTGCTGGGCGCATACGCGGCGGCGCTGGTGCGCTGCGCCAAGGCGCAGGCTTGGGCCACGTCCATGTGTGCGTTGTCGCGCCCCAAACGGGCAAACACGGGGGTGCGGTACACACTGTCGACCCCCACCATCAATTGCAAGGCCGGGTCGCGCCACTCCAGCCGCACCCACTCGCGGTGGTTGCGCAACACCTCTTCGGCCGGTGCGGTCCATGACGCCGGGCTTTGGCCTTCGGGTTGCAGCGACTGCAAGGTTTGCACATTGCGCTGCAGTGCGGTGCGCACGTCGCCCACCGCGTCCACCGTGTCGCGCTCGAGTTGGTCTTGCATTTGTGCGCGTTCGTAGCGCACCGCCAACCAGGCCAAGGCGGCCAGCAACACCCCCACCAACAACAGCAACATGCCCCACAGCACCCAGCGGCGCGCATCCACGGGCCAAGCCTGGCGCCAGCGCTTCACAGCAATCGGTGGCCCAAGGCGGGCAATTGGCTGCGCCAGCGCAACAAGGCGCCCATGTCCAAATCGGCCAGCACCAAGCCCGCATCCAAATCGCGCTGGGCCACCACCTCACCCCAGGGGTTGACGCACAGGCTGTGGCCCCAGGTGCGTCGCCCGTTGGCGTGCAAACCGCCTTGGGCGCTGGCCACCACCCAACACAGGTTTTCAATCGCGCGCGCGCGCAGCAACACCTCCCAATGGGCTTGGCCAGTGGTGTGGGTGAAGGCGCTGGGCACCAGCAACACCTGGGCCCCCGCTTGGCTCAGGTGCCGGTACAACTCGGGAAAGCGCAGGTCGTAGCACACGCTCAAACCCATGCGCCATGGGTGGCCGTCGCGCGAGGGCAGGTCAAACCAGGCGGGGGTGTCGCCGGGTTGCAGCACGCGCGACTCGTCGTAGCGCTCTTGGCCGTTGTCAAACCCAAACAAATGCATCTTGTCGTAGCGCGCCACACACGCGCCGCTGGGGTCAAACACCAAGCAACTGTTGCGCACCCGATCGGTTTGCCCCGGCACCGACAAGGGCAAGGTGCCGCCCACCACCCACAGGCCCAGCTCGCGTGCGCTGTGCGCCAGCATGCTTTGGATGGGGCCTTGGCCAAAGGGCTCTTGGATGGCCAGCTTGTCGCTGTCACGCTGGCCCAACAGGCAAAAGTACTCGGGCAGCACGGCCAGTTCGGCCCCTTGCGCGGCGGCTTGGGCCAGGGCTTGGCGGGCGTGCGCGAGGTTGGCGTCGCGCTCGGTGCCCGAGACCATTTGGATGGCGGCCACCCTCATGGCCGGCCCCCTTTGGGCGCGGACTTGGATTCGCCCTCGCTGGCGCTGATCGGGCTGACCTTGGGGTCGGCCCAGCTGCCGTCGACGCGGAAGCTGCGGGTGTTGACATCAATCAGCGGTTGGCGCAACACCAGTTGGGCCAGAAAACTGGTCAGACCGGCCAAGGGGTTGATGACCCCATAGACCAAGGATGCGGTGCCGGCGTTGATTTCGGGCACCACCACCACTTTGATGTCTTGGGTTTCGTGTTGGATGTCGGCGCGCCCCTCCATCAACACGGCCGCCGACACGCCCTTCATTTGCAAGTTGTTGGTGGTGGCCACGCCTTGCTCAATTTGCACATCGCCACGGAAAAAATCAAACGCAAAGCCTTCGCTGAAGAGGTCGCGAAAGTCCAGCGTCAGCCGCCTGGGCAGCGACTGCAAGCTGAGCACCCCGAGCAAGCGCGCCGCGCCCGGGTCGGACTTGAGGAACTGCCCGCGCTCGATGTTGACGGTGAACTGCCCGCCCATGCTGGGGTAATCGATGGTCATGGGCGAGCCCTGCCAGCCCACTTGCCCCTCCAAGCGGCCCTTGCCCCCACGCACCGCGCCGGGCGTGCCCATGCGGCCCAAAAACTCGCCCGCGTCGCCCACGTCCAAGGTGAACTTGAGTTGCGTGCGCCGGCGCGCTTGCCCGGGCACGGCCAGCCAATTGCCACTGGCGCTGAGCTGGGCCTCGGGCACGGTCAAATTGAGCCGGTTCAAACGCCACTCGCCAATGGCACGTGGCCCGGCGGGCAGGTTGACCGCCTCGACCTCGGCGCGCCCCAGCTTTTTGCCACGCAACTGCAACTCATTGACCACGATGTCGAGCGCGGGCAGGCTTTTGGGTTGCTCAAACATCAGGTTTTCAATGTCGCTGACGGCGCTGGGGGGCACATCCAAGCGCGACAAGCGCACAAAAAAGCGCGCCGGTGCATTGGCCACAACCGGGCGGTACTCCAAGTAACCCTCGAGTTCTTCGGCGTGCAAGTTGGCCCGCCACAAAGCGCCTTGGCGCGTGCCACCGATGTGCAACTGGTGCATCTCGCGCCGGTCCAAGGTGATTTTTTTGGCCAGCACCACGGCGGCATTGGGCAGGTACGCGTCCCAGGCATCGGCAGCGCTGCCGCTGGCCGAGACCGCACCCAAGCTGGCCAAGGCCTCGTGGTCAAACACAGACTGCCATCGGTCCAAGTCAATTTGTGGCCAGTTGAGTTTGAGCAACACGCCTTGGTCGGGCCAGGGCAAGGGCTCGCTGGCGGCTTGGCCCAAGGCGATGGCCCCGCGCAGCACCCGCGGGGTGGGGCTGCTGGTGTCGCGCTCGTAGCGCAGGTTCAATGCGTTGCCCAAGCTCGCTTGCAAGCTGTCGCGCCGTGCATCGCGGCCCAAGCGCTGCTCCACGCGCAAAGGCCATGCGGCGTCGGCCGTTTTGCCCAAGGGCGCGGGCAAGGCGATCTCCAGGCCCTGCAAATTGCTGCTGAGCAGCCACTCGGGCTGGCCTTGGCGCAAGCCCAAGTTAAAGCTGTAGTTGCTGCGCCCGCGCAGAAATGGCGCCAGCCGCGCCAAACCAGGCAAGTCGCGCGCAGCGCGCAAACCCTCGGCCGTGATGGCCCCTTGCACCTGCAAGCTCAGCGGCGACTCCCCCTCGGCCGCACGGGTGTTGTAGCGCAAGTCCAAGCGGGTGTCGCCGCCCCACACACGGGCTTGCGCGTCGGTAAAACTGACACTGGTTTCGCTGAACTGCACCACCGCGCGCAAGCGCGACAAGGCGGGTGTGATGGGCGACCACTGCACATCGTTGGCGGGCAAGGTCAAGCGCCCTTGCAGGCGCACCCGCTCCAGCGCGGCCAGGGGCAGCACAAAAGACAAGCGCAGATCGGCCAAACCGCTGCCTTGGGCTTGCTCGAGCAATTGACCCGTCAGACCGTTGAGTGGGCTGCGCGTGACCACGCCCAACCACTCACCCAAGGGCGCACGGCCATCGGCGCTGAGCTCGACCTGCGGGGCAGAGCCCATGTCGGCAATCTGGGCTTGGATGTTTTGCCAAGCCAAATTGGGGGCCAGCGCCATGCGCGCTTTGGCGTTTTTGATTTGCATACCGGCGCGCTCGATGACGAGTTCGCCGTTGACCATGTTCAAGGCAGGCCACTCGCTCGCAGCAGGTGCGCCGCGCGGGGCACTGGCACTGGCACTGGCACTGGCCGCTGGCGGGGGCACATAGGCAAAGCCCACGTCTTTGAGTTGGCCACGCACGGAGAACTCGCCCAGCTCCTTTTGGCGAAAGGGGAAGTCTTTCAAGTCGCCTTTGATGCGCACATTCGCTTGCAGGCCTTGGCCACGCAGCAAGGCGTTGCGCAGGTACTCGCGCACGCCGGCATCAATGGTGGTGGGCAGGTAGCGGTGCAGTTGTCGCGCCTCGATGCGCAGTATTTTGGCTTTCAAGTCGAGCAAGCCCGGCCAGGGTTGATCGCCTTTGGCCGCGCTCCAGCTGCCGCTGGCCTCGGCCGCGCCATCGGCGTTGCTCAGTTGCACGTCCTTGAACTTGACGCCCAGCCCACCCGCGTTGAGCTGCCACTCCACATCGGCCTGTCCTTTGTCGACCAACAAGCGCGGCTCACTCAAGCCCAAGGCCCCTTCGATCCAGCCCGCATCTAAGCGCAGCTGGGCACGGCCTTTGGACTGGTCAAGATCAAAGTCTATGTCTGCCCCTTTCCAGCCGGGCACCGGCCAGCGAGCGGCGACCAAAGCGGGCTTGAGCTGGGCTTGTCGCCACAGGCCTTTGGCGCTGTAGCGCGGGCCGTCGGGGCTGTCTTGCCATTGGGCTTTGAGCCGCTCGAGTTGCCCCTGGGGTTGGTGTGCGCTCAGTGCCTCGCGCAAGGCCTGCGGCAGCGGCAGGCGCTGGCCAATGCGGGTCAAGGCGCTGAGGTCCAAGCGGTCGGCACTGACCTCCAACGCACCCGTGCCGGGGCTGTCGCCTTGCCAGCCCAAGCGCACCGCACCACCGGGCCAGTGCTCGCCCTCGGCGGTGGCAAATTGCAGGTCGTCGCTGAACACCGCATGCCCATTGGCGGTGCGCTCATAGCCCACGCGGCCGCGCACATCGCGCAAGTCCAGGGGCGTGAGTCCCGCGCCCAACTGCAGTTGGGCGCGCTCAAACGCCAAGTCGGCGGTGATGTGGGTGACTTGCATCGGCGCGATGTCGACCCAGGCCTCGACCGCACCCACCCCAGCGGCAAGCGGGTCGGCATCGCTGCCCAACTGCGACGGTGTGCGCAGCCACGCCGCGTCCAAGCGCGGTGCGTTCACATAGACTTGGCCCGACCACTCTTGCCAGCGCCCGTTGTGCAAGCTCAGCAAGGGCTGTCGAAACTGCCCGCGCAGGCTCAGCCGCTCGCCCCAGCCCGCAGGCGGCGTGGCGTCCATGCGCATGTCGTGGCGGTTGAGTTGGTTGCGCAACACGGCGGTGACGTTCTCCAGCCACACCGGCTCTGGGCCAGGCCGGGTATCGTCGCGCCAGCGCACCCGCCCTTGGCTGACTTGAAACTCGGCTTGCGAGAAAAACCAGTCCAAGGCGCCGCTGGGTCCACCCTGGCCCAGGCTTTGACCGGCCACGCGCCACTGGCCTTGGGCATCGCGGCCCACTTCGATCTCCAAGCCTTCCAGGTGCACTTGCTCAAACGACAAACTGGTGAGCGAGCGCAGTGACAACCGCATGACCAAACGCGCCACCCGCAAGCTGGGTTGGTCTTGCGCGTCTTGCACTTGCAGGTCTTGGATTTCAAAGGTGGGGATCCAGCCCTCGGAATGGGCGCTCAAAGCACCCATGCGCAGGTTGACGCCCATTTTGTCCACGGCTTGGCGCTCGATCCAGGGCCGCAGCTCGCCGATGCGCGGCACAATCAAGCCATGGATGCCGCCCCACACCGCCAACAAGGCCACGCCCGCCCAGACCAGCGTCCAAGCCAAGCCACGCGCCACGCGCCACAGCAGGTGCGCTTTGGCGGGGGCAGTGGGTGGGTTTGTCAAAGGGTCGGTCATGGGCACGGCTGAGGGCAGCGAATTATCCCCTGCCCAGGTGAGCGAGCCGCCATGAGCAAACCCGCAGTGCCCGCGCAACTTGCGCCAGCCCGGGCCGATCACAGCCGTTTGGTGCAGCGTTTGCGCCGCCGCTATGGCGATTGGCTGGCCCATTTGGGTGCGGGCGCCCCGGTGGCCGCGACCATGGACACGTGTTACCAATGGCTGCGCCACAACGCCGCGCTGGAAGCGCCAGATGCTTTGCGTTGCCTGCGCCAATGCGTGATCGAGCGCTTGGTGGTGCTCGATGTGGAGCAGGGGGCCGATTTGTCCGTGGTCACGCGCGCCATGACCGAATTGGCCGAGTTCAGCTTGGAGGCGGCTTGCGCACTGGCCTTTGAGCAACTCGACGCACTGCACGGTGCGCCGCTCAAGTCCGATGGCCAGCGCTGCCCGTTTTGGATCGTGGGCATGGGCAAGCTGGGCGCACGCGAGCTCAACGTGTCGAGCGACATCGATTTGATTTATGTGTACGAAGAAGACGGCGAGACCTGCGGGCGCAGCGATGGGCGCGGGCAGGTTGATTTCCATGCCTACTTCAGCAAAGCGGTCAAGCTCATCTACGCATTGATTGGCGAGACCCAGGCACACGGCTTTGTGTTTCGCATGGACTTGGCGCTGCGCCCCAATGGGATGTCGGGCCCGAGTGTGATCTCGCTGGCCGCGCTGGAAGAGTATTTTTTGATCCAAGGGCGAGAGTGGGAGCGTTTTGCCTGGCTCAAAAGCCGGGTGGTGGCCCCGCGCTGCCACCTGGCACAGGCCGCGGCCTTGCGCGACACCGTGCAACCCTTTGTGTACCGGCGCTATTTGGACTACAGCGTGTTTGAAGCGCTGCGCGGCTTGCACCAACAAATCCGCGATCAAGCGGCGCGCCACAGCGCGGGCCGGCCCGAGCGGGCCAACGACGTCAAGCTCGGGCGCGGAGGCATCCGCGAGATTGAGTTCACCGTGCAACTGCTGCAAGTGGTGCGCGGTGGCCAGTACCCGGAGCTGCGCACGCGGCCCACCCTCAACGCCTTGCAGCGGTTGGCGCGCGCCAAGCTCATGCCCGAAGCCACTGCCCAGGCGCTGGCCTTGGCCTATGTGTTTTTGCGCCGTGTTGAGCACCGCATCCAATACCTGGACGACCAGCAAACCCATGTGATGCCCACCGATGCGGGCGACTTGCAATGGCTGGCCATCAGCCTGGGCTTTGCCGATGCCAGCGCACTGCAAGCCGAGTTGGCGCAGCATCGCGCGGTCGTGGCAGGCGAGTTTGAGCGGCTGCTGGGGCAAGACGGGGCCCACGGCTCCCCGACCAAACCCGACCCAGCGCACCCCATGCCCAGCGACATCGCGCAGGCACCGGACTTGGAGACGCTCGCCGCTTTGCTGCCCGAGGCCTTGGCCACGCGCGTGCGTGAGTGGCCCGATCACCCACGGGTGCGTGCCTTGCGCGAAGACGGCCGCCAACGCTTGGTCAAGCTGGTCAAGCGCACCCACCAGTGGCTTGAAGAGGGCAGCATCACGCAGACCGCTGCGCTGCGCTGGTGCGACTGGATCGAGCCGCTGCTGCGCCGTGAAAGCTATTTGGCGCTGCTGCTCGAGCGCCCCCAGGTGCACCAACAACTGCTGCGCTTGTTGGGTGCGGCACGCTGGACCGCCCGCTACTTGTTACAGCACCCTGGCGTGATCGACGAGCTGGCCAGCCCCGCTTTGCTGATGGAGCGCTTTGACCCCGAAGAGATGCAGCGCAACCTCAACGAGCGGCTGCAAGCACTGGCCAGCGTGGGCCAAGACGACGAGGAAAACCTGCTCAACTTGCTGCGCCGCGCCCACCACGCCGAGACTTTTCGCACCTTGGCGCGCGACGTGGAGGGCCGCCTGGGCGTGGAGCAAGTCGCCGACGACCTGAGCGCACTGGCCGATGTGATGCTGCGCGTGACCGCGCAATGGGTTTGGCAGCGCTTGAAAAATCGCCACCGCGATGCCCCAGCCATTGCCATCTTGGCCTACGGCAAGCTGGGTGGCAAAGAGTTGGGCTACGGCAGCGACTTGGACATTGTGTTTGTGTACGACGATGCGCACGAACGCGCCGGTGAGGTGTACGCGCAGTACGTGCGCAAGATCATCCACTGGTTGACCGTCAAAACCGCCGAAGGCGATTTGTACGAGATCGACACCGCGCTGCGGCCCAATGGCAACTCCGGTTTGCTGGTCAGTGACTTTGAGTCGTTTGCCAACTACCAAGCGCAACGCGGCAGCAACACCGCCTGGACCTGGGAGCACCAGGCCATGACCCGGGCGCGTTTTTGCGTGGGCCAAGCCGACTTTCAAGCGCGCTTTGACGCGGTGCGCGAACAAGTCATTTGCGCCCCGCGCAACCTGGCTGCGCTGGCCCAAGAAATTGTCGCCATGCGCGAAAAATTGCGCTTGGCGCGCCCGGCCCGGGATGGTTTGTTTGATGTCAAACACAGCCCCGGGGGCATGGTCGACGCCGAGTTTGCGGTGCAATACCTGGTGCTGGGCCACGGTCAAGCCCACCCCGGTTTGCGCGCCAATGTGGGCAACATTGCGTTGTTGCAACACGCCGAGGCGGTGGGTTTGTTGCCGCTGGGGGTGGGCCAAAGTGCGGCGCGCGCATACCGCACGCTGCGCCGACTGCAACACCGCGCACGCTTGGACGAAGCACCAACCCAAATGGCCCCCGACGGGGTGGCTGCAGAACAACTGGCGATCCAAAATTTGTGGGCCGGCGTGTTCAACGCCCCGCCAAAGGCTTGATGCCGCCCACAGACCTCAGCTGGTTTGGCGAATTTGCTGCACCAGCTTGGTGGTGGAATAACCCGACACAAACGGTATGGCCAAGGCCTTGCCACCCCAGCGGGCCATGGCATGGGTTTCGGGCAAGGTGGCCATGTCGTAGTCGCCGCCCTTGACCAAGATGTCTGGGCGCAACGCCTCGATGAGTTGCAGCGGCGTGTCCTCATCGAACCAGGTGACCACATCGACCGAGGCCAGCGCGGCGATCAAGGCGGCGCGGTCGGCCTCGCGGTTCAAGGGGCGGTCCGCGCCCTTGCCCAAGCGGCGCGCGGAGGCATCGGTGTTGAGGGCCACCACCAGGCTCGCGCCCAAAGTACGGGCCTGGGCCAGATACGTCACATGGCCGCGGTGCAACACATCAAACACACCGTTGGTCAACACCACTGGGCCGCGCGCGCGCAGCGCTTGCACGGCGGCTGCGGCTTGGTCCGGGGCCAAGCATTTGGCCAAAAAGTCGGGTTCTTGCATGGGCGCGATTCTAGGTGCCGCCCAGGATGTGCGGCGTGCACAAGCGTGCCCAACAAAGGTTGAGCGAGCAACTCAGCGCGTGGGGCTGGGGTGGTCGGCACGCCATTGGCGCACCGCAAGGGCAATGTCGTCGAGTTGGGTCAAGGCCAGCACCCCGGGCAGCTCCCGCCGGCGCAATGCCGTTGAGCTGCCGCCCGCCCAAATTTGCACCGGCGTGGGCAACATCGCGCGCAACTCTTGCAGCCCATCGATCACATGGTTGGGGTTCATGTTGACGCTGCAACTCAGGGCCACCACGTCGACTTGGTGGGCCTGCGCGGCCAGCACGATGTCGCGCATCGGGGTTTGGGTGCCCAAGGACACACAGCGGCAGCCTTCGACCGCCATCAGGCTTTGCGCCATCAGCAAACCCAAGGCATGCGCCTCTTGCGGAAAGGTGGTCAGCAGCACCTTGGGCGTGCTGTGCTCGCCTTGCTCGGGGACGTTGCCGATGGTGTTTCGAATGATGGTGGTGACCGACTCGGTGTAGAGGTGCTCCTCAAACACCTCGAGCGCGCCACGCATCCATGCCTCGCCCACCCGCACATTGAGGGGTGCCACCACCTCGGTGACAAAACGCGTCAGCCCCAGAGTGATCGCCGCTTGTGCCAACGCACGGCGCAAATCCTCCGCCCGGTGTTCTTTGATCATTTGGACAATCTCACCCAGGTCGATCTCGTCGCTGCCGGCCTGTGTCAAGCCCGTAGCGCGCATGCGCTCGCCCGACAGGCCCTGGCTCAAGCGCTGCAACTCCTCAATGGGCAGGCCCACGGTGCGCCCCGGCCGATGGCCCTGGTCGAGCAGTCGCTTGATGACGCGCAGTTTTTCGACATCCTGCAGGCCGTAAGCGCGCTCGCCAAATGCGTCGCGCCCCGGTTGGGGGAAGCCGTAACGGCGCTCCCATACCCGCAAGGTGTCTTTGGCCAGGCCGGTGTCGCGCTCCACACCAGCGATGGAGAAGGTCAGCGGCTCCAATGGGGCGCGGGTGTTCATGCGGCAATATCCTTGTGGTGATCCTGGAAAAGGCATATTGTCCTAGACAATTTGCTCTGTTTCCGCGATCATCGCGCATTGGCTGTCACAAATCAAGCCTCATTTGGGCCCAAACCGGCCAAATGCCGACAGACCTTGGACGGCCGCCACTGGAAACCCCATGCAAGCACAGCGCAAACCCCTTTTCCCCAGCCAACTGGCCCGCAACGCACGCACAGCCGCCCTGTGCCTGGCGGCTTGCTGGGGGCTGATCGCGACAGCGGCGGCACAAACCGCCAACCCGCAAGCGAGCAAATCGGCCCCGGCGGCCAGCGCCGACAGCGCCTGCCCGCCCTTGCTGCGCCACACCCACGAGCGGCTGCAAGACGAAAAGCCGCAATCGCTGTGCCAATACAGCGGCCAAGTGGTGGTGGTCGTCAACACCGCCAGTTTTTGTGGATTTACACCCCAATACAAGGCCTTGGAGGCGTTGTATGAACGCTACAAAGGCCGGGGTTTGGTGGTGCTGGGCTTTCCCTCCAACGATTTTTCGCAAGAGCCCGATTCGAATCAAAAAATCGCCGATTTTTGCGAAAACACTTTTGGCGTGAAGTTCCCCATGTTTGGCAAAACCAGTGTCACCGGTGCCCAGGCCGCGCCCTTGTTCAAGCAGCTCGCCGAGTTGACCGGCACCCGCCCACGCTGGAACTTTTATAAATACGTGTTGGCACGCGATGGCATCCATGCGGTGGCGTTTGGCAGCACCACCGGTCCGCTGGACAAAAGCTTTTTGACCGAGGTGGAAAAGCAGCTCCAGGCCAAGCTGCCTTGAGCGCGCCCACCCCTTTGCCCAGCGCCGATCGTCCATGACAGTTTCACACTTGTTTTTTTGCCCATCTCGATGAAAGTGGCCATCGTCGGTTCCGGCATCTCTGGCCTTGGCGCAGCGCACGCTTTGCGTGGGCAAGCGCAGGTGAGCTTATTGGAAGCGGGAGACTATTTTGGCGGCCACACCCACACCGTGGATGTTTGCTTGCCCGGCGCAGGCCAGCGCGTGACGCATGGGGTGGACACCGGTTTTTTGGTGTTCAACGAGCGCACCTACCCGGGCTTGATCGCGTTGCTGGCCGAGTTGGGCGTGCCCAGCGCTGCCTCAGACATGTCGTTTTCGGTTCAAGTGCCGGCCAGCCCGGGCAACCCGGCGCTGGAGTGGAACGGGGCCAACTTGAACACCGTGTTTGCCCAGCGCAGCAACCTGTGGCGGCCGCGCTTTTGGGCCATGCTGCGCGAGGTGCTGCGCTTTAACACCTTGGCCACAAGCTTGGCCGAGTCAGGGCAAGACGCACAACTGCAAATGCCGCTGGAAGATTTTTTAAACGACCATCACTTTGGGCCGAGCTTTCGCGATTGGTATTTGCTGCCCATGTTGGGCTGCATTTGGAGTTGTCCGACCGATCAAATGCTGCGCTTTCCGGTGGCCACGCTGGTGCGCTTTTGCCACAACCATGGGCTGATCCAAGTCAACCAGCGGCCCCGCTGGCACACGGTGCGCGGTGGTGCACGCGAATATGTGGCGCGCATCACCGACGCGATCGAAGACAAACGGCTGCGCACCCCGGTGCGGCGCATCGAGCGCGACGCGCAAGGCGTGCGTGTGTTCACAGACACGGGCGCAGAGCTTTTTGACCAAGTGATTTTGGCCACCCATGCCGATCAAGCCCTGGCCATGCTGGCCCAGCCCAGCTCGCAAGAGGCGGCGGCCTTGGGGGCCATCCGCAGCCAGCCCAATGAGGCCGTGCTGCACACCGATGCCTCGGTGATGCCACGCCGAAAACTGGCCTGGGCGGCGTGGAACTATGAGCGCGGTGCCCCACTGCAGTCGACCCAACAACGCGTGTGCCTGCACTACTGGATCAACCAATTGCAGCCGCTGCCGTTTGACCAGCCGGTGATCGTCTCGCTCAACCCCTTGCGCGACATCGACCCGGCCCAGGTGCTGGGGCGCTATGCCTATGACCACCCGGTGTTTGACCTGGCCGCCATGCAGGCCCAAAAGCAGATCTCCAATTTGCAAGGCCAGCAACGCACCTGGTACGCCGGGGCTTGGCTGGGTTATGGCTTTCATGAAGACGGTTTGCGCGCGGGCCAAGCGGCCGCACGCGGCGTGTTGGGACAAGCCGCGCCCGCAGCGCCAGGAAGCCGGGCATGAACGACACAGGGGCAGCGCACACGCCGCTGGGCCCGCTGCTGGGTTTTGGCCAGGTGCGCCATGCGCGCTTGAAACCCAAGGCCCATGCGTTTGCCTACCCCACGTATTTTTTGCTCCTGCCCATGCGCCATATGCAAGCCCACGGCGGGGGAGCCTTGGCCGTGAACCGGCCTGCGGCGCTGAGCTTTCACGACGCCGACCATGGAGACGGCCGCGGCCCCCAAGACGGTGGGTCTTTGGGCTGGCTGCTGGCGTTGCTCGCGCGCGAGGGCATCGACGATGCCAACGGAGAGGTCTGGTTGCATTGCTACCCACGCGTGCTGGGTTATGCCTTCAAGCCGGTGAGTTTTTGGTATTGCCATCGCCAAGACGACAGCCTGCGCGCCATTGTGGTGGAGGTCAACAACACCTTTGGCGAGCGCCATTGTTATTTGCTGCCCGAGCCGCAATGGGGCGTGGCGCAAACCGCGGCCAAGGTGTTTCATGTGTCGCCGTTTTGCCACATCGAAGGGGTGTACCGCTTTCGCTTTATGCGCAAGCGCCGCGCGCAGGGCGAGCGCACCGTGGTGCGCATCGACCACGACGATGCCCAAGGCCCGCTGCTGCAAACCAGCGTCAGCGGACATTTGGTTCCCGTCAGTGCACAAGCCATTCGCCGCGCCGTGTGGCAATACCCCTTGATGACCTGGGGCGTGATCGTGCACATCCATTGGCAAGCTTTTAAGCTGTGGTGGCAGGGCATCCCTTATGTGCCCAAACCCAAACGTCCCCCTGATTTTGTGACCCGTTGAGCGAACGTGAACCCATGAACACATCGACTGCCCCGCAGCACCGGCTGCCCTCCACCCTGCCCTTGGCCGCGCGCCAAGTGTTGCCCATGTTGCAAAAGCTCCAGCATGGGCGGCTGCACCTGCGCTTGCCCGATGGCAGCGAGTCGGTGTACGGCCACAGCGAACAACCCAGCGCCAGTTTGGTGGTGCACGACTGGGCTGTGTTTGCCCAGGCCATGCGCCATGGCGACATTGGTTTTGCCGAGTCCTTCATTGCCGGCGAGTGGGAGACGCCCGATTTGTGCGCCTTGCTGCGGGTGTTCATCGCCAACCGACGCGCGTTGGAAGATGTGATTTATGGCCGCTGGTGGGGGCAATTGGCCCACCGCTTGCGCCACTGGCTCAACCGCAATACGCGCAGCAACAGCCGCAAAAACATCCACGCCCACTACGACTTGGGCAACGCGTTTTACAGCCTGTGGCTGGACAAGACCATGAACTATTCATCGGCTTGGTTCGACGGCAACCCCATGCAAGACATGGCGCAGGCGCAAGACG
>CANJUS010000002.1:0-16174 GCA_947477505.1 Comamonadaceae bacterium
GCAGGTTTTTGATCAAACGTTCAATGCCGTCGATCACCTTGACCGCCAAACCGGTGTGGAACAACACCTCGCCCATGAGCACAAACAAGGGAATGGGGGTCAGCGAAAAACTGGCCACCGAACCCACGCAATTGCGCACCATTTGCGCGATGCCCGCTTCGCCACCCAAGATCATCCAAGCGCCGAGCACATTGATGACCAGAAAAGAAAACACCACCGGCAGGCCCAAAAAGAGCAGCACGGTGGACCCACCCAACAACAACCAAGACGCCAATTGCCAACTCATGAGGATCCTTAGGAGGGGTTAGGCGGCCGATACCGCTTCTTCACGGGGAGCGCGCTCGCCGTGCATCAAACGGTGCATGCGAAACACAAATTCAACCGCCAACAAACCAAACGTGAGTGGCAAAAAAGCCAGCCACCACCACACGGGGGTGGTGAGGGCTTTGATGAACATTTCTCCGGTTTGCAAACTGTCCCAGGTGGTGGTCAGCCCGTACCAAGCGATGACCAAAGAGCACAGCAAGCCCAACACATCCACGGCCCATTCGCAATACCAAGCCCACAGGGGCGGGATGGCGCGCAGCAAAATATCGACCCGGATGTGTTGGCCCAGTCGCAGCAGCCAAGGACCTGCAAACAAGGTGATGAGGTACAAAAAAGCTTCTGACAAATCGTTGGTCGCCGGCATGCCCCGCAAACCAGGGATGAGTGGCACGTTGCGCAAAAAGACATCGGCGCAAATCACCAACATCAAAGCAAACAACATGGCGCAAGCCATCCAAGCCAGCCATTCATAGACTTGCCCCAACACACGGGACCAACGATTCATCATGTGAGCCCCTTATTTGGGTTCGAGCATTTCGCGCAGCTTCGCGCCATGCGCGGGGCTGGACTTGACCACCGCATCCCAAGCAGCTTCGTAAGCGGTTTTTTGCAAAATCCGTGACTGTTCCGCGTCAAGCTTGATGACTTGGAGGCCGGCGTCTTGCTGTTTTTTGATCTCGGCGGGCGCATCTTTGGCCGACATGTCCACGTTGAGGCTTTCCAGCCACACGGCTTGCTTTTCCAAGAAAGCGCGCTGTGCCGGATTGAGTTTGCGCCAGGTATTGGCGCTGAAGATCACACCCAGCTCAATGGCGTAAAAACCTGGCTCAATGCGGTACTTGGTTTTTTCTTGCCAGCCCAAATCGAAGATGCCCAGCAAGGGCCAACCGTATCCGTCGACCACGCCGCGCTCCAAAGCGGTATAGACCTCGCCCGGTGCAATTTGCACCACATTGGCACCCAACTTTTGAAAGAAGTCGCGGTAGATCGGGGCAATGCGCAGTTTCAAGCCAGTCAGGTCGGCCTTGTCGATGCGCTTGTTGCTGTAGATGTAGTACTGCACGCCTTCGCCTGTGCGGGCGTAGTAGTACAAGCCTTTTTCCATCATGATTTTGTTGAGGTAGTCGATGGCGCCGTTTTTGCGCATCTCGGCCATGGTCTGGTTGGTGTAGTTGATGGCCAGGCCTTCGGGAACGATGCCGGCCACAAAAGAGGTGGTGGTGTTGGACATGTCCACCACACCACTGCGCAAGGCATTGCCCTGCTCAAAGGTGGGGATGGCCTTGGGGCCGCCGATGTAATTGATTTGGATCAGGCCCTTGCCCTCGTCGTTGACCTTTTTCACAAACCGCTCAAAGTTACGGGCGTAATAAGTGCCCTCTTGGAAAGCGTTCACGGCCTTGAGGGTGATCTCTTGGGCATGCGCGGCCAGAGGCGCGGCCAAGGTGGCGACGGCCACGCACAACCCCAGCAGGGTGTGGCGTTTGAAACGATTCGTTGACATGGTGAACTCCTTCAGTCGTGGGTGGTGGTTGCAGGGGGATGCCAATGCCCGGCATGCTCAAGCATGCCCAGGGTTCGAGACAGGATGTCTCGGCGATAGGCCGCGATATCACGGCCATCGTAATCGTAAAAACCAGCGCCCGTTTTGAGACCCAACTGGCCTTTGCTCATTTTGTCGGCCACGATCGCTGGCGTGGCATAGCGTTGTGGGTCGATGCTGGCGGCCATTTCGCGGCTGGCGTGGAACAAAATATCGTTGCCCCCCACATCGATGAACTCGATCACACCCAGGGCTGCAAACCGCAATCCCATGCCATAGCGGGTGGCCATATCGATTTCTTCTGCCGTGGCCGCCCCCTCTTGCACCATGCGGGCTGCCTCGTTCATCACCAGGGCTTGCAAACGCGGCACGATATAGCCTGGTGTGGGACCACACACCACCGGCAGCTTGCCAATGGCGCTCATCAAGCCCTTGGCGCGCGCCAGCACTGCCGGGTCTAAACGAGGATGGGTGCTCAACTCAACCACCGGAATCAAGTAGGCGGGGTTGAGCCAGTGGATGTTCAAAAAACGTTCGGGATGTACCACCCAAGGCGCCAAATCGGTCACCAAAATGCTGCTGGTGGTGGAGGTGATGATGGCTGTGGCGCTGCACGCCGCGCCAATGCGGGTCAACGCACTTTGCTTGGCTTCCATGGTTTCTGGCACGCCTTCAAACACCATCTCCGCGCGGGACAAGGCGGCATCTGCACCTGGCTCATTAACCCAAGTCACGCGCGAGACGATCGCTTCGACTTGCTCGACAGGAAAAGCCCCCAACTCGGCCAAGCTGTTCAAACTGGCGCGCACTTCGGCCTCCGCCTCTTGTTGCAAGGCCAACCATTGCGCTGGTGTGCGTGGGCGCAAATCGACCACGGCAACGCGGTGCCCGGCGTAGGCAAATGCCGTGGCGATGCTGCGCCCCATGCGGCCAGCGCCCACGGCCACAAAGCGCGCCACGCTCATGCGTGCGCCCCACGGTGGAGCAAGTCGCGCAACTGCGCAGGGCTGTGGTCTGCCAAGCCCAACGCCTCCAAAGTGCGCGGACCCTGGCGCAAATCGCGGCCCAAATAACCGCCCGTGATGGCCAACAAGCCATGGGCGATGGGTGCATCCACGCCAGCCCAGCGCGCCACTGAACATAAAAAGGCCAAGCCCAGCTCGATGTCTTCGCTCACATAGCGGTGGTGTTGCAAATCAATGTGCTCGCGCCAGTCACCGGACTTGACCAGTTTTTTGTGCGCGTCGCCGTACATCCAGCGATCGTTTTCATAATGGTCTCGCAACGGGTAATGGGGGGCTGCCCAGCCCACGGCCTCGCGCACGGCGATGCGTTCGAGATCGAGCCGATCGGTCACGGCGCGCACACTGGGTTGGGTACCTTCGTTGTGGATGTCCCAGCGCTCAAAGTGCTGCAATGGCGCAGCGTTCATCACGATCAAAGGGGGGTGGATGATGGGGCCGGCATTCATCAAGGCCCCTGACAAAGCGTCGCCACAGGCATGCACACTGGGGTAGGCACGGGCCACCACAGCCAGCGCTTCGTTGGCATGGCGTGCGGGGTAGACCCCCGTGGGCAAGTGCACGGCACGGATGGTCAAGTTAACTTCACGCGGCCCATGCTTGCGCGCCAGGTAGGGCAAGGTACCGGTCTCGGCCCATCGCACATCGGCTTTGCATCCCAACCCATGCACTCGCCGGGCCATGGTGAAGCTGCCAAAGGTACCGGGGGCCAAGAAAACCACTTGCCCATCTTGCAAATGGGGGGCCATGGCCTGCGCGATGTCGTCTTGCGCGTTGGCCGGCGTGGGCAACACGATCAGTTCCGCGCCGCGCAAGGCCACGCCGATGTCGGCGCTGACGCTGTAGACAGCCACATCGCGTTCACCATCGGCGTCTTTGAGCCGGATGCTGCCGTGCGCGATCACCTCTGCCAGTGCAGCCGCATCGCGCCGCCACAAGCGCACTTCGTGCCCCGCCAAGGACAAATCTGCAGCGGCGGCATAAGCCCCATGGCCTCCTCCGAGCACAGCAATTTTCATGGCGGATTTCCAAAGTCTGTTGATTACACTGGGAGATACATTACTTTGGAAATGTTTTTCTGTCAATCAAAAAGCAGTCAGGGTAAATCCTCTGAGGCATTCCAGGCTCATCATCGAAACTTTTCAAACACTCTTTGAAGCCACTTTTCGATGGGACCCCCTTTGACTTCCCCGCGCCAACCGCCTTTTGTCGATGGTTACCTGGCCGCCTTGCTGGGCCAAGCCAGCCAACTGATTTCCACCGAGTTTCACCAAGTGGTGCGCTCTCAAGGCTTTTCGGTCACCGAATGGCGGGTGTTGGCCAGTTTGTTTGGCAGCAAGGGCATGAGCATTGGCCACCTGGCCACCATTTCATTGACCAAGCAACCCACCGTGACCCGTTTGCTTGACCGCATGGAAGCCCTCGGTCATGTGCGGCGCACCCCGCAAACCAAAGACCGGCGGGTGACGCATGTGAGCATCACCCCACAAGGGCAAAAGATTGTCAAAACTCTGATCAAACAGGCCAAATCGCATGAAGAAAAAATTCTTCAACCCTATGGCTTGGCGCAGGCCGAGGCGCTGAAAGAAACCCTGCGCCAAATCATTGCACAACGCCGCCAGTCGGTTTGAGGCGCCGCCCCAGGTTGGTCAGACCCACGGCCTGTGCGGTGATCGGGGCCACAAGAAGCCGCAACTGTCCCTGCGAGCTCCCACCCAGATCGTCAAGCTTTGGCTTGACAGGCCTGCCACGCGTCCATGATTTGACCGCCAGTGGCGGCCCATACGCCGGGTTTGGACATCATGTGGTCGAGCACATCGGCGAGCACGCCAATGCGATAAGGCTGGCCAATGGCCCAAGCATGCAAAGGCAACGCCATGATGCGCGGACCATGGCGCTCGCTCTCAGCGTACAAGTAATCAAATTGGTCGATCCACTGCTGGCGCAGGTCGTCCTCGTCTTGATGCCACGCAATCAACAAGCCCGCGTCCTCGATGTCGGCACACAAGGGCATGGCCACGACCTCACGGCCGCCAGCGCGCATGGCGTAAGGCATGTCATCGTTGACCCAGTCACACACATAGTCAATGCCTGCTTGCGCCACCAAGTCCAGGGTTTGGTGCGACTCACTGCGCGCCGGTGAGAGCCATCCGCGAACCGGGGCAAAGCGGCGAACGATGTCCAAACTGCGCTCGATCAGCTGCGCCTCGTCACTCATGCCGCTGTGGTGCACATGGTCCATGTCCAGGCCATGCCCGATCAATTCCCAACCCAAGTCCACGCAGGCCTGCGCCAATGAGGGATAGCGGGCCGCCACCGCCGCATTGATGGGCACGCTGGCCGGGATGTTGCGCGCACGCAGCTCCTTCATGATGCGGTAAATGCCCACCCGGTTGCCATAGTCGCGCAAGGTGTAGTGGCGCAAATCGGGGTAGGCGGTTTGCAAAGAGCCCACGGGCTTGAAAGGCACACCCTTTTGGTTCAGCGGAAACCACTGCAGCGAGGCCGTGACCCACAATGCAATGCGCGCACCGCCAGGCCACTTCACCGCAGGGCGATCGGGCAACATGGACCAGTCGTAGCGGTCGTGGTCCATGCCGTACTGGCGCTTGGGGTAACGCAAATAGTCAGGTGCGATCATGGCGCTTCTCCCACCGCCACCGATGCTTGCTCGAAAGCGCTGTAATTATTTTCTAAAAAATGTTGGGCAATTTCGCGCCCCGTGGCGAGCCAGACTTTGTCGTGACCGGTGATGTAGGCCAGCGCCTCTTCAAAGGCTTTCATGCGGTAAGGCTGACCAATCAAATAGGGGTGCAAAGGGATGCACATCACCGTGCCCGATTGCTCGCCCTCGGCATACAAGCGGTCAAACTGGCGCTTGATCATTTCGCCATAGCGTTGCGGCGTGACCCAGTTGACGCTAAAGGCAATGGCGTCGTTCATTTCCAGCGAATAAGGCATGCTGACCAAACGCCCGTGGGGCACTTTGACCGGGCCGGGTTGATCGTCGTGGAACAAATCGCACACGTACGTCAAGCCAGCTTCAGCCACCAAGTTCAGTGTTTGGTCGGTGTAGGACAAGGCAGGTGAGAGCCAACCATCGAGTTTTTGGCCCGTGTGTTTTTTGATGGTGTCGATCGAATCGCGGATGAGTTCGCGCTCTTGGTCTGGCGTCATGTCAAACACATAGCGCGTGTTGTAGGTGCCGTGCGAATAGAACTCCCAGCCACGCTCCACACAAGCAGCGATGATCTCGGGGTGGTGCTCGCACAAAGCCACGTTGAGGGAAACGCTGCCACGCACACCGCAGCGGTCCATGGCCTCCATCATGCGCCAAAAACCCACACGGTTGCCATAGTCGCGGTAGGAATAAGCCTGCACATCGGGCACAGGCCGGGGCCAGGCCGTGCGCTTGGGGTTGGGCGGTGGATCGAGTTCGTAAAACTCGATGTTGGGAGCCACCCAAAAAGCCAATTGGGCCCCATTGGGCCAGCGTATGGGCGGGCGGTCCTGGTAAGGCAAAAAATCGTAGTAACCCGGATCGCGCTTCATGACGGCAAACCTTCGATGTAGGCCAGCACCTCCTTGGCCGACATGACATCGGCGTACTTCACCGCCATGTCGTACAAGTTGGCAAAGTGCGGGCTCTCGTGTTTGTCGGCCACGCACTCTTCGGGCACGATGGTTCGAAAACTGCGCGACAAACTGTCGACCACTGTGGCACGCACGCAGCCCGAGGTAGACCCGCCGGTGACGATCACCGTGTCAATGCCATGGAAATTGAATACCGAGTTGAGGTGGGTTTCGTGGAAGGCCGAGGCCATGCGTTTGTTGATCACCACGTCGCGTTGGTGGTCGATTTGCAAGCGGTCATCGAACTCGGAACGGCGCGAACCGACCTTGATGTTTTGCAGTGAGTCAGGCGTGTCGGTGCGGGTGCCCCAAATGCCACAGTCCTCGCCCGAATCCATGTAGGCCACATAGGTCCACACCACCGGGCAACCCTTGCTGCGCAAGGCGTTGGAGAGTTGGTTCACATGCGCCAGTTGCTGCGGATCGGTTTCGTAGGCGGTGACAAACTCACCCACGCAGGTGTAGGCCTTTTGCAAATCAATATTGATGATGGCCGGGCGTTTGCCAAACCCAAAGCGGCGCCGCGTGGGGTTGGCCTTGATGTCTTCAAACAGTTGGCGCGCAGTTTTGTTTGAGTGTTCCATGTGGTTCAAAGGTTAAAAAGCCAAGGGTGTGCTTGGCGGTATTGCACCTCAAAAGACTTGAGGGCGGCGTCGTGCTGCAAGGTGACCCCAATCTCGTCGAGGCCCTCGACCAAGCACTTCTTGCGAAATGCATCCATCTTGAATGCATAGACCTGGCCATCTGGGCCGGTCACCGTTTGGGCCGGCAAGTCAACCCGCACATGCACACCCGGTTGGGCATGCAGTTGTTCACGCAAACGCACGCAAACGGCAATGTCCAATTGAACCGGCAGCAAGCCGGGTTTGAGGGAGTTAAGGTAAAAAATATCACCAAAGTCGGCCGCAATCACGCAGCGGATGCCGTGGTCGACCAAGCCCCAAGGGGCTTGCTCGCGGCTGGAGCCGCAGCCAAAGTTGCGGTCGGCCACCATGATGGTGGCGCTGCGGTAAGCAGCTTGGTTCAAGATGAAGTCGGGTCGCTCGCTGTCGTCTTCATGGAAGCGCACATCGCGAAACAAGAACTGACCGTAGCCACCTTGCCGAGGGCGACGCAAAAACCGCGCAGGCAAGATTTGATCGGTGTCCACATCGGCCTGATCAAAGGGAACGGCCACGCCGTCTTCCACCACAAATGCTTTCATATCATTTCACCAAGCTGCGGACATCGGTCAATCGGCCGGTCAAGGCGGCGGCGGCGGCCATCGCCGGACCCATCAAATGGGTTCGGCTGCCCGGTCCTTGGCGACCCACAAAATTGCGGTTGGAGGTGGATGCACAGCGCTTGCCAGAGGCCACCAAGTCCCCGTTCATGCCCACGCACATGGAGCAGCCCGATTCGCGCCAATCAAAGCCAGCGTTCTTAAAGATTTGGTCCAAACCCTCGCGTTCGGCCTCGAGCTTGACGCGGGTCGAGCCAGGCGAGACCAGCACCGGTACCTTGGCTTTTCCAAGCCGTGCCACAGCGGCGGCAGCACGCAGGTCTTCAATGCGGCCATTGGTGCAAGAGCCGATGAAAACCTGATCGACCGCGATGTCTTGCAAGGCCATGCCCGCTTGCAACCCCATGTAGGCCAGTGCCCGCTCCATGCCGGCGCGCTTTTCGGCGTCGGGCTCGTTGCGAGGGTCAGGCACGCAAGCGGTGATGGGCAAGCCGTCTTGCGGGCTGTTGCCCCAGGTCACCATGGGCGATAGCGCACTGGCGTCCAGCTCGATGTCGACATCAAAACGCGCGTCTGCGTCAGAGGGCAAACTGCGCCAATGGTCCAAGGCCTGCTCCCACAGGGCCGCTTTGGGTGCATAGGCGCGCCCTTGCAAATACGCGAAGGTGGTGTCGTCGGGTGCCACCATGCCAGCGCGGGCACCAGCCTCGATGGACATGTTGCACACCGTCAAGCGCTCTTCAATGCTCATGGCGCGGATGGCCGAACCGGCATATTCGATCACGTGCCCCACGGCACCGTTGGAGCCGATCTTGGCAATGATGGCCAAGATCACATCTTTGGCGCTGACGTGAGCCCCGCGCACGCCTTCAACCCGCACGCGCAGGGTTTTGGAGCGCCGCTGCCAGGTGGCTTGGGTGGCCAGCACATGGGTGATTTCACTCGCACCAGCGCCAAAAGCCAATGCGCCCAAAGCGCCATGGGTAGAGGTGTGGGAGTCGCCACACACCAACACCATGCCAGGTTGGGTGAGCCCTTGTTCTGGGCCCACCACGTGCACGATGCCTTGGCGCGGGTCACCCAGGGGAAAGTGCAAGATGCCGTGGGCTTGGGTGTTCTCCACCAAACGCTCCACCACCCTGCGCTGTTCGGTGTCGGTGATGGCCGCCATCACGTGGCTGCGCGTTGAAATGCCGTGATCGGGGGTGGCCGCCACCTGGTCGGGGCGGCGCACGGTCAAGCCTTTTTCTTTGAGAAATTGAAAGGCGTGCACCGATCCATCGTGCACCAAATGGCGCGCCACATGCAACAGGCTTTGGCCATCATCGCCATCGAGCACCTTGTGTGCATGCCAGATTTTTTCGTACAGGGTCAGGCCCATGGGGTATTGGCTCAGGTGGGGTTCAAATTACTTGGAGCGTCAAGCGCTGGCAGCCATCTTAATGCATGGGTTTGGGCGTGTATTTATGCCCAAATTGAAAACCATCGACTCAAGTTGCAGTGGGCAAACGCGGTGGCTTGGCCAGCAAAAACAAGCCCGACCCAGCGCAGGCCATCAAAGCCAATATGGTGAAGCCCATGCGGTAATTGCCCGTCAAGTCGGCAAAAAACCCGGCCACCATGGGCCCTGCAATTTGACCCATGGCAATGATCACCGCCGACAAGCCCAAAATCATGCCAATCGCATTGCGGCCAAAGTAATCGGCGCGCAAGGCTTGCATGAAGGGGCCGCGCAAACCCCAAGCGATGCCGTGCAGCAGGGCAAAGGCGACCAGTTCGGCCGAATGGGTGGCGTAGGTCAGCAGCAACAAGCCTGTGCCATGCATCAACATGCAGGTGGCCGCCACGCGGCGCTTGTCGTACTTGTCGCCCATCCACGCCCCTGATAACACCCCCATGACCTGGCCCACCGTCATCAGCAAGATGAACCAAGCGGCCTCTGCCACGGTGTAGCCCAAGCCCTCTTTCATGTGGGTGATGGCATGCACATTGACCGCAGTCACCACCAACAAAGCCACGCCGTGCCCCAAACCCAGCAACCAAAAGGCCTGGGTGCGCAAGGCCTGTCGGGCGGTGAACTCGACCGCTGCAGGTGCCCCATGGTCTTGGCCATCGGCCGTCATGGGGGCGGGTTTGGGCACCCCGTCAATCGTCAAGCCCATGTCCTCGGGACGACCACGGATCAATGACGCCAATGGAAAACCCACCAACAAAGCCACCACACCCGATGCGATGGCCGTGGTGCGCCAACCAAAGCTGTGCATGGACCAAGCCACCAAGGGCACCGCCAAACCACCCAGCGCCAACCCTAAGCTGAGCAGCGACAAAGCACGGGCGCGGTGGCGCTCAAACCAATGGATGATGGCCACGGTCAAGGGAAAATAACCGCACAAGCTCGCCCCAATGGCCAGGGTGACGGCACTGACATAAAAACCAGTCAGGGTTTCCAATTGGCTGAGGGCAAAAAACCCCAAGGCAAAGACCACAATGCCCCAGCGGATCATGGCTTGGGGGCCAAACCGGTCCATCACCCAACCCAGCACGGGGCCCAAAATGGCCGCCTCCATGGACTGCATGGCGGCCGCACCGGCCAAAGAGGTTTTACTCCAACCGCGTTCCTCTGCCAGCAAGGCCACATAGGCCCCAAAAGACTGGGTCAACAAGGCCGATTGCATGAACTGCAAGGTGCTGGCTGCGCCAGCGATGCGCCAGCCGTGAAAAATTTTGGACAAAGATGATTTTCCTGGATGGAGCGCTGCTTTCACAGCGCCCGGCTGGGTCACGCGCGCTCAACGCCAATGGCGAAATCCGCGCCCCCCATAAAACCCAAAGTGCATGGAGAACGGGTAGGGTCGATAAACCGGGGCATACACATAGGGATAGGGTGCGACCACCACTGCGGTCGGTGCCGGTGCCGTCACCCAAACGGTGGGGGGGATGGCAGGCACGACGGCCTCGACCACCGGTGTCACACTGATGGGCAGCCATTGGCCTGGGTCTTGGGCCAAACTGGCGCCATAGGTTTTGCCCCCGTACTCATAAACCACGTTGTAATGCGTGATGCGGTTTTGCAACTGAGTGGTTTGAGTGCAAGTGGCGGGAGATGACCCCACACTGGTGCACATGGGCTCGGTGACCGAAACAGTTTGGATCACGGGGGTGGTGGAGACCACCCGCGCCATCTCTTGCCCCCAGGCCGCTGGCGACAACACACAGGCCAGACCGGCCAGCCAATAAGCAAGGGATCGATGTGACATGGTGGCGGCTCCAAATCGGTGGGATTGGTTCATTGTGCCAAACGCGCTCACATGATGGACAAGCCACCGTCGGCCATCAGGGTGGCGCCCGTGATGAACGAAGCCTCGTCCGAGGCCAGCCACAAAATCGGCCAAGCCATCTCTTGTGGGTCGGCCCAGCGGCCGATCAAGGAGTTTCCCGCACGTTCGGTCTTGAGTTGCGCAGGCGATTTGCCTGCGGCCAAGGCACGCCCCACATGAAAGTCGGTGAAGGTCGAACCCGGGCACACCGCATTGACGCGCACGCCGTGCTGCACTTCTTCAAAGGCCAAGGTGCGGGTCATGGCCAGCATGCCGGCCTTGGTGGTGTCGTACAAGCCCATGCCCTTGCGCCCGATCAACGCATGGGCCGATGACACATTGACAATGCTGCCGCGTCCGCTCGCCCGCAAATGGGGCAGGGCCAAGCGACACAAAGTGGCAGTGCCCACCAAATTCACCCCCACCATGGCCTGCCACTCAGCAGGCGTGGCATCGGCCAAGGCCGAATAGTTGCGCATGGCCGCGTTGTTGACCAGCACGTCCAGTCCACCCAAAGCATGCACGGCACTGGCCACCGCCGCTTGCACTTGCGCCTCTTGGGCGATGTCAGCCACAACCGAATGCAATTTCGCCAGGGGGAAGTCGCGCTGCAAGGCCACCAGGGTGTCACGCAAAGCCTGGCCATTGGCGTCAAGCAGGCACACCTGGGCGCCTTGGGCGCAAAACAATCGCGCGGTGGCCGCGCCAATGCCCGCCCCTGCACCAGTGATCAGCGCGGATTTGTTTTTCAACCGGTCCATGCGCCATCCACTTTGGGGCCGGCGGCCTGGACGATCAGGCGCCAGCGATGACCCTCGGTTTTAACGATGGACACCGCAATGCGCATCGCCTTGCGGGGCACCCCGTCTTGTGCCTGAGCCAGACCGGGAACCCCGCACACCACCCAGGCCAACACCACCAGCGGACTGTGGGGCCAGCCCATTCGCGTCACAGGGTGTAAACCGGCTTGGTCAAATCATTGGCCAAATGGTCTTTGGCCCACGACACCGGGTCTTGCGCCTTGTCGAGCAACACACCGGCGGCGCGAACCCGTTGCGCGCTGGCATCAAGAGCGGGAGGCTCCACCCCTTTGGCCAAATCGGTGGCCGCCTCGTAGAGCATGCGCCGCGCCATCACAATGCCGCGGTCGGTGGGCAAAATCTTTTCTTCGGCATGGTTTTGGATCGGTCCCATGCTCTCTTGTAGTGAATAATCTTGCGCCGCAATACCTGCCACGCCGCTGTACAAACGACGGTCTTTTTGGGCCTGTCGATCGATCAGGTAGTCATTGGACGCATTGGCCTTGGGGATAAAGCTGCCCGGCGCATCGTATTCATTGTGGATGCCGCGCCCGTGCTGCATGTGCATCAACTCTTCTTCACCCAGCGGGGCCTCAGGCCGGTAATTGATGCTCCACGCCCAGCAATTGTGGTCGTCAATGGGCACCCACACATGGCCACCCAAGGCATGGTCGCCAAAGGGTGGGATCAGGGTGTACCAGGGAAACAGCCACTGCGTCACACGCCAGTAAAAGCTATCGGGCTCACCCATTCGACGGCCAAACAAGGTCATGCCAAAGTCGGTTTTTTCGATGTTGAACACCACATTGCCATCGGCCTTGATGTAGTCCAGCGCCTTGACACCGCGGTGCATGGGGTCTGTGGTCACGTCCATGCTGTGCACGTAAGACACATGAGCGGTATCGATGCCACCCTCCATGGCCTGCAGGTAATTGGACGACTGCCAGCGCTTGGACACAAACACATGGCTGGGCGGCAGGGTGCACCACTCCACCTCTGGCTCGGCGGGTTGCTGCTCGGCGGGCCCCATGTAAGCCCACACCACACCACCGCGCTCCACACAGGGGTAACCCACGATCTTCATCTTCTCGCACATTTGCGGTGCAGAGGGCACATCGACACAGTTGCCCAGGCGGTCAAATTTGACCCCGTGGTAGGAGCAGCGGATGCCCTTTTCTTCGTTGCGACCAAAAAACAGCGACACCCCGCGGTGCGAGCAAAACTCACTGATCAGTCCGGGCAAGCCCTCCGTATCGCGAAACGCCAGTAACTTTTCCCCCATGATTTGCACCCGCACTTGGGGACCATCGGGTAGGGCGATTTCGCTGGACATGACCACTGGCACCCAGTAGCGGCGCATCAAATTGCCCATGGGCGTACCGGCATTGGTTTGGGTCAGGGTTTGGGACATTTCTGGGCTCATACATGCTCTCCTATTTCAACGGGCTTGCCCCTGCAGGGCTGATTGATTGATTAAACGAATGCCTTTAATCGGCCTTGGCGCCGGTGGCCTTGATCACCTTGCCCCAGCGCGGAATTTCTGTGGCAATCCAGGCAGCAAATTGGTCGGGGTTGGAGGCGATGACCTCGAACTCCATTTCTTCTAATTTTTGTCGAATCTCTGTGGATTGCAAAATTTTGACCAACTCGCGGTGATAGCGCTCGATGATGGGCTTGGGGGTGCCACCGGTGGTGAGCAGGCCAATCCACGAGGTGGCCTCAAAGTCTTTGAAGCCGGCTTCGATCAAGGTGGGTACCTGGGGCGTGCTTTTGAAGCGCTTGGTCCCACTGACCGCCAGCAAACGCAAGCGTCCATCTTTGGCGAACTGCTGCACATTGCCCGGCACAAAAAAGGCCACCTGGATGTTGCCCGCAATCAAATCGGTCACCGCCGGCCCGGCCCCTTTGTAGGGCACATGGGTGATTTGCACCCCAGCGGCCATTTTCAGCATTTCCATCGTCAAGTGCGAAGCACTGCCCACCGCCACCGAGCCATAAGAAAACTTGGCGGGGTTGGCCCGCGCTTGGCCAACCAGGTCTTGCACCGACTGCAAGCCCGATCCGGGGTGGGCCACCAGATACTGCGGGGACTTGACTGCCAAGGTGATGGGGGCCAGGTCTTTGATCGGGTCATAGGGCATCTTGTCAAACAACGACACGTTGATGGCCATGGGTCCGTTGTAGCCGATCAGCAAGGTGTGGCCATCGGGCGCGGCTTTGGCCACCATGTCGGCCCCCAAATTGCCCCCCGCGCCAGGTTTGTTCTCCACCAGCACCGGCTGGCCCAACACCTCCGACAGCTTGGGGGCGAGCAAGCGCGCCAGCACATCATTGGTGCTGCCCACGATGGGAACAATGATGCGCACCGGCTTGGTGGGCACCCACTCAGGCGTTTGGGCATAAGCCGCAAGGGCCACAGCACCAAGCACCACCATGGCTGACGCACGCCAGCTGAAAGCGGTTTTGATCAGTGTGAAGCACGGCAAACAATGCATGGCGATCTTTATAGGGTATGAACAAAGGGAAGAGGCGAAGCCAAAGGGCTCACTTTAAGGCCAAAGCCCAAACTGATCGAATCGATCAGGGCCAACTGCGCGCCAGCCACAGTGCCAGGCCTGCGCAGGCCAGCAGCGACAGCCCGGTGCACACCGACAAAACCCGCGTGCGCGACTGCATTCGATTGACGGCCCCAATCAGGCTGGCATTTTGTTCGGCCAGATCGGTCATGGTTTGGGCCATTTGTTGCTGGGTTTGTCTGAGTTGTTCGCATTGCGCTTGCAAGGCCAGGCAGCGGTTTTTCAGTTCGCCCAGGCTGGGGACCTCGCCGGGCTCGACACTGGGCGCAACGGGGCTGGGGTCGGCCACGGCCGCACCGGGGCGGTGTTTGTCTATCAAACCGCGCGCTTTGTCCAACACCTGGGGGGCGTGTTCCATTACTTTTCCCCAAGGCACCACCTTGAGCGCTGCCAACCATGAAATCGCCATTGTTTGTCCTCCTTAGCGGCCCAATGTGGGTGGGCCAAGTCCGAGCTTAACGCCAGCGCCCTGGTCGTGGGCCACAAGGCCCAAGGCGGCTAATATGTTGGCCACCCTTTTCGCCAGGCCTGACCCCATGATGAACCCATCACCCTTGCAAGCCGTCCAGCACTTTTACGACCACCACCCGATCAGTGCGGAGCAGATATTTCAAGCGGTGACAGCGCGTCAAATCGCTCGCTCAGACATCACCCAAGCCGTGCTGAGCGCACACGACCAAGACCATTACGGGGGCACCGATGCGGTGGACCGTTTGATGGCCCATGCCAACATCAGCGCCCAAGACCATGTGCTCGATGTGTGCGCCGGCATGGGCGGGCCAGCGCGCTACATCGCCTGGAAAACCGGCTGTCAGGTCACCGGCTTGGATTTGACCGCCAGCCGGGTGGCTGGTGCGCAAGCCCTGACCGAAGCGGCCCACCTGACTGAGCAGGTGCATTTTGTGCATGGCAATGCGCTGGAGATGCCCTTTGACCAACCTGCGTTCACTTGCATCATCAGCCAAGAGGCATTTGCCCACATTCCGAACAAACGCCAGCTCATCGCGCAATGTGAACGTGCTTTAAAGCCTGGGGGACGCATGGTCTTCACCGACATCATGAGCCACCAAACCCTGGAAGCCCAAGACGCACAAAAGCTGTTTGACGGCATGCGGTTTTCAGAAATTGCCACCTTGAAAGACTATGAAAATTGGTTTGGCCAGGTGGGCATGCAATGGCTGTGCGCCATAGACCTGAGCCAAGAATGGACGCGCATATTGGTGGACCGCCATGCCATGTACCGGTCGTTGGAGGCCCAAACCGTGGAGCGCTTGGGGCGTGAACACTTTGAGCGCTACGACAGGGCTTACGCGCATTTTGTCGGCCTGTACCAAAGTGGCGTGCTGTCGGGCGCTTTGGTGGTGGCGACCAAACCCTGACGCTCAACGGGGTCCATGCGCGCTCGCCATCATGTGTATGTGATCGAACTGGACCCGCTGGTGTGGGGCGAGCCCAAATTTCGCCGCGCCAATTCACACTACACGCCACTGCCGGGCAAACCTTGCGTGTACGTGGGCATGACCGGACTGGACCCCGATTCCCGTTTTGACCAGCACAAGGCCAACATCAAGTCCAATCGCTTTGCCCACCAATACGGTTTGCGTTTGTTGCCTGCCATTTACCAAACCCTCAACCCCATGCCCTATGCCGATGCGCAGTTCATGGAAGTCGATCTGGCCATCCGCTTGCGCGAAGCCGGGTTTGGCGTTTGGCAGGCATGAGGGTGCCTGCCAC
>CANJUS010000003.1:0-14746 GCA_947477505.1 Comamonadaceae bacterium
TCAATCGTTAAGCCGTGTTGCACTTCGTCCTTGAATCCGCCGTATGCAAGATATTGGGCAATTTCTTTTTTACTTAATCCTTGATTGGGCATGGGTATGTTATTGTACTCTTTGAGCATGGCTTTGGCCGAAGCGTCGGTGAGCAACATTTTTTCGGGTTCTGCCAGCCATTGGGTCAGCCAAGGGTCTGTGCGCCTTTGTGTTACCCCAGCCAGGTCAGGCCCTAACTTTTTGCCTTGCCCGATAGAGTGACAGGCCAAGCATTTGGTTTCAAATGCCACCTTGCCTTCTGCAACAAAGGGGTCTGATGGCGCGCTGCTGGCCTCCATGTTGTGATGCTCCAGGTCCACTGCTTTCGGTTGATCCAACGTAGATATCAATCCAATTGCACCTTGCGAAGCATTTGCAAAGTGGTGGTCCACCATGATGTACGAGCCAGCCTCCGGAATCAGCATCTCCACAATGGCACTGTTACTAGAACCCAGCAATACAGTTTGCATCCCCCTCATTTGATTATCGGGGTTACCCTCTAACCATACACGGTCAAATATGGTGCCCACCACGTGAAAGCTCGACGTTTTGCTGGGCCCCACGTTGAGCACAAACAATCGCACACGCTCACCCGGCTTGGCTGGCAGTGGTTTTTTAACCATGCCGTTGTGCAATCCGTTGAATACGGTGTGGGTAGGCTGGGAGGATTTGAGCCGATCAGAATCCAGCACATAGAGTGGTGCGCTCCCTGCTTTTTTGCCAGCCGGGTCTGGCTTTGCATAAAACTCACTTTGAATCACCAAGTATTCGTGGTCTACGTGCGTGGGGTATCCCTCTTTGGGCTCCACAATCACGGCCCCATACATGCCCGACGCAATGTGCTCCAAGATCATGGGTGTCCCACAGTGGTACATGAAGATGCCGGGATAGTTCAGAGTAAATTCAAACTCTATGGTTTGGCCCGGTGCGATGGACCGGTATTTATCTTGGGGCGAAACCATCGCAGCATGAAAGTCCATAGAGTGCATCATGGGAGCGACGACCATGGCCATGTTGGGCATGGTTTCATCACTGCGGTTGGTCATGCTGAATTGGATTTTGTCGCCCACGCGTGCTCTGATGGCTGGGCCTGGCACTTGGTCACCGAATGTCCAGGCGCTGAAATGAACACCCGGGGCGATCTCGATCACCTTGTGCGTGGTATCTAGCTGTACGCGTTTGATGGGAGCTGGGTCAAGCGGTTTCAACTCTGCGCTATAACTCAACGAGTTACCGGCCGCAAATGGGCCTGTATGTCGCACAGTGCTGACTTGAGCTGGAGGCGATTTAAGCTCAATCTGTGAAGGCGCGTAAGGATCATGGGCAACTTTGGGGCCAGGGCCACAAGCCACTGTCAGCAACAGCGGGCTACACACCAGAACACGTGATAAGCGGTTGAAGTTCATGTCCAAGCATCCATAAAGTAACGATTGGTTCATCGTAGGGAGCATTGACCAAACTTGGTTGTGTGCTTTGCTTGAAATACGCATTCATTCACATGGCATTGATTCAGGTCAAGGATTGATATGCACGACTGAATATATTCATCACAGTCAATGAATGAATGTGCGAATCTCTGCCTGCACGTGCTTACCGCTCTGAAACCCAAATGAAAGACACCCCAAGGATCAAGATATGTCATCCTTTTCATTTGCATGGAGTTGGTGCGCTGGCGCACACCCATTTGCACGTTGAATGCATAATGCGATCATCTTGAATACTTTATTGTGATTTTTTGAACTCAAGTTCAGACCTGAACTGTCGATTTGTTTATGAGAAATAAAACAAATTGAGACAATACATACTGACTGTCCAGATCGAAAGAATGTCGATGAAATACCTGCTCACCCTCTCCAGCGCCTTGGCCCTTGCCTGTTCAAGTGCCTGGGCACAAGATGACAAGCCTGCGGGTTGCCTTGTGGCGCATTTCAAAGGCATGAGCTTGCGCACCAACGACGCCACCCAACGCGCTCGACTGGCAGAAGAATGGCTGCGCAAATTCATCGGCACATGTTCCAAAGAGCAAGTGGCCGCCATCAAGTCCAATAGCCCCGACTGGTTGGGTACGGCACACACCCACGATGTCAACATGATCATTGACGCCAGCTTTGAGTCCATGGCCAAAGGCAACCCATCCCAAATTGCGGGTCTTTATGAATCTTTGGCCAAAGAACGCAAGTCGACCACCGAGACCATCAGTTCGGGTGTGGCAAGGGCGCCCGTGGTTCAAGCACCCGTCATCAACGGCGGACTGGCTGGGAACGTCAATTTTGGCAACGTGGCAGGTCCAGCCAGCAACGTGACAACCCAAAATGCCGTGACGAACATCACACCCATCAAAGTGCCAAGCACCACAACCACCAACTGATGACCACGGCTGATGAAGCTTCACCCTTGGTGACCCCATGAGATGGAAGATGTCAGAGCGCTCATTGTTTGCGCTTTTGTTGCGGTCTCCTTGGTGGGTCAGTTTTTTGCTTGCAGGTGCTATTTCCTTGGCTGCTGCGGCACTTTTGCCCGATGCCTACAAAATCGCCGGCCTTTTGTGCAGCTTTCCCTTTGTTGTGATTGGCTTGTTGGCCGCTTGGCGTCAACGCAACGTCGTCAGTGCAGAACAAGCCTTGGCATTGCATCAAACTTTGGCAAAAATGCACTGGCGTGATTTTTTGCCGCTCATCACAAAATCTTTTATCCAGCAAGGCTACACCGTTACTTTGTTGAATCACTCCCTGGCTGACTTTTCAATCCATCAAAAGGGACAAACCACCTTGGTTTGTGCCAAGCGCTGGAAGGCGGCGGCTTGGGGCATGGACCACTTGCAAGCTTTGGTAGCCCAACGCGAGGAGCATCAAGCCATACGCCTGGTGTGTGTCAGCTTACAAAGTTTGCCAAAATCTTTGCAGTCCTTTGCCACACAAAACAGGATCGATTGGCTCAGCGATCAGGCCCTGTGGGCTTTGATAGCGCCAGTCACCTACCAGCATCCACAATCAAAGTAAAACCCATGATGAAAAAGTTCTTTTATGTGACCCTTGTTTTGCTTGTCTGTCATGGACTTGCCCATGCCATATCGATTGGCATACCAAAAGCATTGATAGATGTGGCCGTTGCCAAAAAGTTCCCCAAGGAAAAAGCCACCGTCACATTGGACAAACCCACCACCGCGTTCAGCAAATCACGCCAAAAAATTGAACTGTGCGGAACTTGGGCGAGCAAATTACCCAAAGCCAATGGGGAATTTTGTATCGATACGCAACCCGTTTGGAACAAAGACAAAGGTGATATCGAAATTTCCAAGGTCAATGTATTGAAATTGACCACAGCAGATGGCAAAGAAATGTCCGCCGCTGTCTCCACCACACTCAACGCCACTTTATTGACATTGCTTGACGGCACAAGTGTTTACCATGTCCCCGACATGATTGGCAAACGTCTCGACCGAATAGAAATTCAAGACAGTGGTTTTCAACTCGTTTTTTAATGCCTTTTTGGCGTCAACTCACACCTCTGCACCCATTTTCATTTGCAAAATGAAATACCCGTGCTAATCGGCCCTGGCCCCAGACTCTTTGACCACCTTGGCCCACTTTGTGATTTCAATTTGCTGATAACGGGCCAACTCTTCTGGTGAAGAGAGCACTGGCTCCAACCCCAACTTTTGCATCCGCTCTTGCACATCGGGCAAGCGGTATACGCGCTGAACCTCTGCGTTCAAGCGGTCAATGATGGGCTTTGGGGTGTTGGCTGGTGCGAACAAGGCAAACCAGGTGGTGGCTTCAAATCCAGGGATGGTTTCTGCCACCGTGGGAATGTCTGGTGCGGCCGACGAGCGCTTTGCAGTGGTCACAGCTATTGCACGAATTTTGCCTTCTTTGGCCATCGGCAAAGCCGAGGGCATGTTGTCAAACATCAGTTGAATGCTGCCACCGACCAAGTCGGGTATGGCAAATTGACGCCCCTTATAGGGTGCGTGGGTCATGCTGGTACCAGTGAGAGACTTGAACAATTCGCCCGAAACATGCACAGAGGTACCAATGCCCGGAGACCCAAACGACAATTTATTGGGATGGGCCAACATATAGCTCACCAAATCAGTCACTGATTTGACCGGTAGATCATTGTTCACCACCAACAAATTAGGGGCAGATGCCACCAAGGCGATGGGTGTGAAATGCTTTTGCATGTCGTATGGCATTTTTTCATACAAAGCGCCATTGATCGAATGCGTGCCCACAGTTCCCATGACCAAGGTGTAACCATCTCCGGCTGACTTGGCCACAAAATCAGCGCCAATATTGCCACCTGCGCCGGGCTTGTTGTCGACCACCACACTTTGTCCCAGCTGAGATTTTTCGCTGAACAAGCGCGCCAAAATGTCTGGCGCGCCACCGGTGGGAAAAGTCACGACCAAACGCACTGGCTTGACCGGGTAGGCCTGTCCCCAGGCCGAGCCAGCGATCAACGCCATGCTGGCCAGCACCGCGGATACCAAGGTGCGATTAGGTCTCTTCTTTGTTGGTGATGGGCTCATGATCGTCTCCGTTGATGGGTGATGTCGTAAGAAAATATGCGTCAGCGTCAGCGCAATTTGCGCTGAAACCATGGCACCACGATCTCTGCAAATATGCGGCCATCAGACCAATCTTTGCCGCGCCCAATGTGGCCCCCTTCGGGATTGACCCAGGCCTCTTTGGGCGTACCTGTTTTGAGCACAAGATACAAATCATCGATGGGCACCTGGGTATCACGCTCGCCATTGACCAGCAACTGAGGGGCAGAGGCCTTGGTCAATGCCGCATTGTCTTTGAGCGACATGCGCGGTCCATAGGTCAAAAAATCTTCAAGTGTTTCAACGCCGTAGACAGCTGCACGGGCTGGAAACAAATCGAATAAATATTCCCGCGTCCCCAAGGCTTTGAGTTGCCATTCACGCTGAAAGTAAGCATGGACTGGCCCCGCCCAATTGACCACAGCCTTGAGTCGTTGAGGTTCGGCATGGGCCATGCGGGCCGCCCAGTGTCCACCCCAAGACACGCCTTGAAATCCGATTTTGCTGGCATCAATATCGCTGCGGGAATGCAATGCATCAATGACTTTCGAGTACATGCGCTCAGCACCCACATCAATTTTGATCGGCGCCTCACCCGTTCCCGGCATGTCCAAGGCAACATAGGCCAAGCCTGCTTTCAAATAATCGGGGCCAAACTGCTCCACCACAAACTCTTTGTAGCTGTCCAATCCACCCACAGACATCACCACAGGCGGCTTTGCAATGCCTTTGGGACGCTGTAAATAAGCCACAATTTCTTTGCCCTCAAAAGGAATGCGCAGCACCTCGATAGGCGGATCGGCCAGCTTGGCATAAGACCTGAATGCCTGCGTGGCCAGGGCATGGGCGCGTTTTTTTTCAGGCGAATTTTGCGTGGGCCAGGCGCCAAAACCGTGGTATCGCCATGCCGACAAATAGGCCTCACGGGCTTTGGCTGCATCGGTTTTTTCAAGGGCCTGTGCGGTGCGGACATGGTGTTCACCATTTTGAATCCAGGACAAAGCCCACTCGTCACGGTCAAGCGAGCGGATACGCCCTAGGATTTCCGCCACTTCCTTGGCATCAAATCCCGTCATGGGGTAGCGTTGGGCATTGGTGCGCTCTTGCACCGCTTGCTGCAGTTCAGGCCATGTGCGACCCACTGCAATTTGGGCTTGAGCCCAGGTCAAACACAACATCAACACACTGAAACAAGCTAACCGGCGCGCAAAATTCATACACCCCTCCAAGTACACAATCACCCCCAATGAGCGACTTATCAGGGTTTATAGCGCATCCTGGAAGGCAAGACCATCGGGTTTGGCCTCAGTGTCCAAATTCAATGGGGATGCACAACTGATAACCGACACCCCAGACCGATTTGATGGGTTGCTCGGCACCTTCTGGCAACGCAGACCGCAACTTTTTGCGCAAGCGCGCAACCAACTCCTCTAGCGCATGCTTGCTCATCAAGTCATCTGAGTCATCACCCGTGTACAAATCGCACAGCTCGCCGGATTCCAAGGTGTTTTCTTTGGCTTGAATCAAGGCCACCAACAATATCTTCTCTCGATTGGTCAAGCGCAGCTTGCTTTCTGTATGCGGACTTTTCAAAGTCCTGTCACGCAAATTCAATGACCAGTCATGGCTGATTTTGTTTTTATTGATGCGCCTGCCAAGACTGCGCAGCACCATGACCAACTCATCTGGTGCCACAGGTTTGGTCAGGTAAATATCGGCACCACCCATTTCATAACCGGCAATCCGATCATTGAGCGACACGCGCGCAGTCAAGATGGCAATGCCTGCATTGGGCAATGTATGCCTCAGCCGTCGGCACAAGCTAAGACCTCCTTCACCGGGTAAATTTAAATCCAAGATGTACAAATCCACTGGTGTGCGCGCCATCAAATCGTCCAATGCAGTGGCACTGTTGACCGCATGAACCTCAAACCCATGGGCCAGCAAATGACTGGATATTTCTTCCCTGAGCAAGCGGTCATCTTCGACCAAAGCCACCACAAATTCTTCGGTTTGTGCCATTTTTATATTGTCTTTCTCATGTTGTCTGGTAAGCGCACTGTGAAACACACTTCCAAGTTTTGAATGTGGCAACCCACAGCGCCACCAATTCGACCCACAGCGGATTGCACCAGGCTCAAGCCAATGCCTAGGCCAGAAATGCCCATCACGTTTTGATGTCGGTAATAGCGCTCAAATAACTTGCTTTCGTCTGGCAAGTTTTCAGGGTCAACCTGATTGATGACAGTCAATACCAGCACATCGCCAGCGTCATCCTTCAAGGATGGATCCGATGACTCTTTTGTCAAGTGAATAAAAGCGCGTCGATCACTGGCATATTTATATGCATTGGTTAATAAATTTTCGACCACGATGCCCAGCATTTGTCGGTTTGACACGATAAACATACCGTCTGTTTTTGTGAATTCAAACACTTTTGAGTCGGCAAATTCAGAAATGTATTCATCAATCATGTCAGGAAGATCGATGGTTTCAAATGACAAAATATTCTCGGCGTCCACCTGGTTGGATTGAGCAACATGCTCGATCAGCCCATCCATACGCTCTACGGACTGGTGGATATGTTGCACAGGCATTTCAATTTCTTGTTTTGGTGCGCTGGCACGTTTGATCGACTCCAATGCAAATCGAATCGTGCCCATGGGGTTTTTCAGTTCGTGTGTCAACAAGTCGATCAGTGCCCGCCTCTCTTTGAGTTGTTGATCGTTGTACTGCGTTTGCAAGCTCACCATCCGCAAAGCTTGCAACTCTTCGAGTTGAATTAATTTGTTGTTTTGCAGTTGTTTCAAAACAACCCAAAACACAAAAATTCCGACAAACATTCCATTCAGCCGCCAATCGGCAACGCTGGCGTAACTGGCTTCTTTCGTGTAATCGGAAAATATTGCGAACGCCACGGTCGTCCCGAACCCCACAATGCCGGTATAAACGGCGTAACCAAGTATCAATATTCTTTTGAGTTTGGCATCGACGTTCTTGGCTCCAAAAACGCCCATGAGTTGAATGCCTGGATTCACAACAAAAACCATGAAACTTGCCATCAACGCATAATGGGCATACCCCATGCTGATCATCATCATGGATGCAGCGCATATGCCAAACATCACCTTGACCAGCCATTGATACACAGGGTTTATGTCATATCCTTTAAGCACAGACCATCCCAGCAACACCGTCATGTGGATGCGCAGCACCTGAAAAAATTGCCCCAAACTGTTGCCCAATGACGGATCCAGATCGGGGAAATTTTTGCCAAGCAGGCCTGTTGACGTGATCGTGAACAAGCACGCTGACAATTGAAATAAGCAATATGTCCGCATCAGCTGCGATGGCTCCAGCAGCACAAATAACAAGCTCATCAACAGCAACGCCATGGCCAATGAAACAGCCACACTGATGCGAGCCACCCTTTCGGTGACCTGTGTATTCAGTTGCTTTTGATCCATCAGCTGAGTTTCAATCCAGCGCAGACCGTCGGTGTTGATTTTGAGATATACCGCGCGTGGTTGCCCTTCAATTTCTGATAGGTCAAAACAAAATAAATCATCATCACAATGGTTCTGACGGTTTGATACCCTGTCCCCCGATAACGAGACCGCCCAATGGTCATGTGACCATTGATAGAACACGATGCTGTCAAGATATTGCGGCCCCACCCGCAACACATATGGAGGGCTCGACCGCATGCTGGTGTCACCTTCTTTGTTGGGCGTTATATTTACCTTAATCCAGGTATTGCCAACGGCATAGCCCAGTCGCAAGGTTTTGCTGTATGCCTTAAATTCGGCATTTACTATTTGCTCCAGTTCCAACGTGGCCGTTTCATCGTGCAAATATGCGTAATCAGCTGTGTAGTTTGTTGCACTCGCGGTCTTCCACAACATGCAAATGCCCAGCAATAAACAACAAATAATTCGATTCATACCATGAGCACTGAAGGCTTTTCGGAAAGGTGAAAACAGTCCCATTCTTCCATTGAATGGCATGCTCAAGTATTCATGAGCATTTGTGAGACCTGCCCGCGATACACCTGGCCCAAACATGTGAACTGAGTAAAAATGAACTATTTATTTCTATTCCTTTGCCATTCCCCTCATCGTTTTAACTTTCGACGGGGCTAAGGGCCAACTATCGTGGTCTACTGTGATGGGCCAATGCATCCTTTCGCTGCAGCCCATTCGTTTGCTCACCCATCCCATCTCTCACTTTGATTTCATCATTTTTTACTGCCAGTACCCGTGCATTGCAACGCAGGTTGTGTGTTGCGATTTTTTGCGCTCTGGCATGTGCACTGGTTGGTGCGTGTGGCGATAAAACATTCACATGGCCTTGGACGGATGAGCGCAATGCCATGGAAATGCCCTCACCTCCTGTGGCCCAGTCAGGTGACAGCCCAATGCTGCTGCTCAGTTCAGACAATTGGCCACTGACTGCCCCCATTTTTCGCCAAGTTAAGCGGGACTTTTACGACTGCAAAGGTTTGGTCGGAGGCTGGTTTGAAACCTTGCTATTGGCTGAGATCAACTTCTTGGCCACGCAGTCTCAGTTGAAGCACCTGCCCCAAGCGGTTTGCTTGGTTCAAATTGATCGGCAACTCAAGCCCAACGAAGGGCGCTTTGTGGTGCACTTTTATGCCACCGCCACTGAATTGAGTGAGTGCGCCATGAAGCACCGCTGCCAAATGGCACGCAATGTGAGCTTGGTGCTTAAAAACCAAGCGGTGTATCGCTCTTATTTTTTGTCCGATTTTGAACGCGAAAAATACCAGCAGCATTGCATCACGCCCGCAGGAAAATGGCACCCGCAAACGACTTGTTATGACTTGGAATAAAAGTGCAGACCACTTGTTTAAAGCGGCACAGCCAACATGGTGTCAATGCCAAATGAGTCAACCAAGACATCCATTGATCTGATCAACCAAGTCGACTGTGAACGGTGCAATACGGTGTGGTAACGAGCCACCATGTACAAACTCGACACGCCCTCTTCACTGGATTGATAGACCACCAAATTGGCGCGCGCCTCCATACCGGCTTCTCCCTGTGAATGGCATTGGACATTGGTCACTTGCCGCAACAAGCGATCGCGCCGGTAAGTCAGAACCCCTTTGGCCAACATCGCCACACGGTCGCGCACCATGCCATGGGTAAAGCAACCCATGATGGGCAGAGGCAAGCCCAGTTCGTGATTCTCACGAGACAACACCCGGTACTGGCACCCATTCGGATCAAACAACTGGGTCCAGTCATCAAACCGCTCTGTATCAAGCAGTTCGGCATAGTGATATAAAAAAGCGCTGATTTCAGATGAGGGCGCGCTCATTGGGTTTCTCCTTCGGGATGATCGTTACCCAACGCCATGATCTGGTGGTAGTACTGCCAAAAGCCACGGATGGAAATTTCTTGTGATAAATAGTCGGTGTCTTGGATGGGACCAACCCCGCCCATTTCCAGCACCTCATGTCCACCCGGTCGCCGCTGTCGGATGCCTTGTTGAACCAGCCGCAAGGCCTCGCCATCTTCAAGTGATATGTAGCCCGATGGGCCAATAAAGTTAGCGGTCAGCAATTTGTCATGTGTTTGCTCTGGCGTATCTGATTCAAAACCCAGGTATGTGATGTGCAACTCAACCCCGTCAGTGCCTTTGGGCCGAAGGTGTCGGATGGCATAGGTGTTGTCGACTTGGGCCACGATCAATGTGGGGAAAATGGACAAAATGGTGGTTTTATAACCATCGCCCAAATCCAACGGGACATTGATCAATGATGGGTCGGCCATTTTCATATTGGGATTGAATTTACCGGTTCCTTCATAGGCTTGGGCCACCAAAGCTTGGTTGTCTTTGTCGGTATCACTGAGGATGGAATGGTTCCACGTATTTTTTAATTCGGTATCGAGCTTGATGCCACCTTTCATGGTGGGCTGTTGCAATCCAAAAGATACTTGAAACTGATGCAGCAAAGAGCCGTGGTAGGGGTCACGCACATTTTCGTTGTAAAGCTTCCAGTTGCCAGGAATCCGTTGGCGCAAGTAGCCCAAAACTTTGGGTTTTCGCTGAACCAGTAAGCGATCGATTTGTGCTATCGAATGGGGACCTAAAAAAGCCTCTAAATCAGGCGGTTCATCATGAAAGCTACCAAAGATCAATCCACCATGGGTTTGCACTTTGAGCACATTGAGTCCGTGATCGGCTTTTTGAAAGCTTGCCGGCATGCCACCCTTGCCTTTGAGGCCTTTGAGCAAAGGCACCCCAGTGAGCGCGCCCTCGAGCGAGTAACTCCACAGGTGATATGGACAGGTGAGGCTTTTGGCATGGCCCCGCACAGCCGTGACCAACTGCGCGCCCCGGTGTGCACATGAATTTTCAAAAGCATGGATGCTTTCGTCATCGGAACGGGTCACCACCACCTGCGTATCGCCCACCCAATTGGTGACAAAGCTGCCCACTTGGGGTAGCTCTACCTCGTGGCACAAATAGTTCCACACAGGACCACGAAATATGCGCTCATTTTCCAACCGATAGATATTGGCATCCGTGAAAACCTCATATGGAACGCGCGAAAAATCTGCGTTTGGCCACGATGGGTGATCACCGGCTATTTTGCGTTTCATCAAGACTCCTGTTTCCATGTGTGTTGTGCAGCGACATCGTGTTTACTACCGTTGGGTGCGCCACAAATGGGCGCGCCAATGCCAACCCAAGAATGCGGTGAGCCCCATGCCCGTCAGCCCGTATATCAAACTGGTCAAAGGCAAGCCCCAGCCACTAACCACCGAACCAGACAACATCAAGCCCAACGGCAAGCCCAATACGGCCAATATCCTCAGACCCATCACGCGTCCGTGGTACTGGACGTCGCAGTCGCGCAGCATGAGCGCAGCCATGGGCGTCAGGCATGCACTTTGCACCAAACCGCACACCACCAGCAAGAGCATGGCAACATAAATATTGCTGAGTTGTCCAAATAGCATCACCATGGCAAACCAGATCAAGGCCGAAGTGAGCATCAACCGGCCTGCTGGCCAGGAAATACGGTTGCTTCCCAAGCAAAGTGATCCCATCAAGGCCCCTGCCGCAAACGATGCCCCCATCCAACCCAACCCAGTTTGATCTACCTGGTAAACCTCCTTGGCGATATAGGGCAGCAGGCCCAGAAAGAAGGGAAAAGCCAGCATGTTGACCAAAAAAGCCAACAGCCAAGTCCCCAGCAAAGCAGGCTTGGTCAATGCGTAGACCACGGCCAAGCGCAATTCAATGAATGGGGTAACCCATGCCGACCCTCGAGAGGAAGAGGGGTGCCGCACCGATGGTGCCACATGCCATGACAAGAGCACACTGATCAGGTAGAGCGTCGTGACCACCGCATAGGCCCAGGTCATTCCCCATTGGGCGACTGCTCCGGCCCCGGTCAATGCGCCTGCTATCCGCGCCGAATCTGAGGTCGCACGCGACACGCCCAGCGCCCCCATCAAATGCGCAGGCGGCATGCTTTGGGCAATCAATGCATACCGGATCATCAAGTCAGAGGGGCGAATCAAGCCGGTCACACATGAAACGGCCAACACCCAAGCTGGCGTCAAGGCATCGGCCTGCGCCAAGGCCACCACACACAAAGAGAGTGCCGCATAAATACCTCGGGTGCAACACAGCATCACCCGGTGGCCCAACCTGTCAGCCAAAACACCTAACAACGGTGACGCCAATGTGCCGATGTACAACAAGGCACCGAAACCAACCAACCACATCACTGAGTCTGAAGTGACCAATACATACCAACCCAGTATCAGCACCTCCATTTCGATGGCCCAAGATGCGGCCAAATCTGCGGGCCACTGAAAGCGAAAACTTCTGACCTCAAACGGGGCCCCAAAGTGCGCACGTGGCTCGTGATGGTTGTTGTTCATGTCTCCCATGTTCAAAGGGGTTGCAAACGCTGATGCAAGGTTTCTGATTCATTGTGTCACAGCAACCAACGTTGTTTCGGACGTGACTGACCAGCACAGATTCAGTTACAAAACACACCAAAAAAATCAACCAATCAACTTGACGCAATGACCCATTGCATCAATAATGTTTTCGGCGACAATGCACAGCATAAACCTTTGGTGGTCCAAGCCCTTGGGGCAAGACCTCCATCAACAACAACAGCAATGCTCAAAGTAAATGGCCATGGCAGGCCACATCAAATATGGCGACCCAATGACCGCAGATGTCATCGGTTTATCGTCCCCGCTTTCTTCCACATGACCACAGCCCATCTGTTGAGCAAGGACCACTGTGCTGTTTGATCACTGTGCTGAGTGCAAGCGTTGCTGCACCATTGACGATGGACATCCCCCGCTTGAAGTCAGCCTGACCCGCCTTGAAAAAAAGAAATTGGGCAGCGTGTGCATCGAGAAAAATTGCGAGCACCTGGGAGATCAGGGCTGCACCATGGGAGAAGACAAACCCTTCGCTTGCAGTCTGTACCCTTTGTCTTTCGACCCGTCGCGTCGCCAGTTCATGTACGACACCGAGTGTCCACTGATGCCCACCTATATACGCCAACTCAAACAAGTTGGCAGTGAGGCACAGGCACACTTTTCATTGGTGCAAAGTGCCATACTTGGCCTTGAGAGTAAAGACCCCGCTTTTTTGCGTCGAAATTTCTCCATCGATGCAGATTATTTTGATTTGAAAAAGTTACCTCACACATCACTTCCAAAGGAAGCACAAAAATGATCGTTACGCCCTTGAGAGTCTCTGAGTCCGCCAACGAAGACAACGACGTTCAACACGTCGGCTACCAAAGTTGGACCGAAGAAAACCTCTGCATCGAGAGCGATCACAACGACATCACTTATTACACATCCCGATGGGACGCCTTGTGCCCCTACATTGATGTGACCGAAGAAATGCTGGCCCAAGCACCCAAGCCTTTCATCGTTTATGCGCTGCCCCCAGAAGGCCCGTATGGCGTGCCCATCAACGATCAATATGGCTTGGTTGACACCTACTCGAAAGCATTTTGGGAAGAGCCCCGCCGGGCGCGCAAATTCAGCGAGTACGACAAGCAATACAAATTATTTGACATCAGCGAAGAGGTCATTCCTGGCGCTCAGATCACCGTCGAAGATATGTTTGAGATGGGTGGAGAGCACTTCGCCAATTGCTACATCGATGACTTGGAGATAGAAGGCTTTGTGGACTACATCCGAAAGCTCGATATTTTGGTGATCAAAGTTCACGACCCTGTGGGCGAATTGGTCTTGACTGATGTTTCAATCATGCTGCCAGAGTATGACCAGCTGTACGGCAGCTTTTGCCAGTGGAACAGGGCGTTCAAAAACCGCTCACCGGGCATGTTCGCTTGCTTGCTGGCCAGCCGCTGGGCAGCCAAGAATGGCTTTCGGTATTACAACCTGGGCCCAGTGGGTGACTATGGTTACAAATCGTTGTTTGTGACCGACCACGAACCCATTTATGCGCTGGCCATGACCGACCCCGATCACCCATTGGCGCTGGACACCACCTCCCCGCTGCACACCGACTTCACCCCCGAAGTCTGGAACCAAATTTACCGCTCTGCGCCATCGATCAAAAAGGCCAACGGCGTGGGCTGAGGCCCATGAAATAAACTGCACATCATCTCAAGGATGGCGGTCACTGTTGTGATGGGGTGCAATGTCACTCAAAAAACATGCTTTTCGCCAAAGCTGTGGTCGTAGTCCATCATCAACTCTTCACCAGCGCGGATGTTGCGCAAGGCCTCGAAATCACCACTTTTCTTCATTCGAAGGTTGGGGTTTTTTGAATGGTTCAGATAAAAAGCGATGTCCATGGTGTTGAGGCCCATGGTTGAAACCTGGACTTCATCTTTGAAGTAGTAGCAAAATATTTTGATCTGTTCGCGCACACTTTTAGGCAACTTGGCGATTTCCTTGCGTGTGAACTTGATCTCTTTGGGCTCGGACATGGTTTGCAAAGGGTGTGCCCCTTTGGGGATGGCACGAATCGCAAACACACCAATACCGTGAACTGGAGAGATCCCCAGGCGGCAGTAGACCGACTGGTTCAAATGTTTATATAGTTTTTTTTTCTGAGCAGTCATGCAAATGGTTCCAACAATAAGGGCTGGATTTTGATACCAATCCCCCACAGAGTCAA
>CANJUS010000004.1:0-14255 GCA_947477505.1 Comamonadaceae bacterium
CAGCACCACAAAAGGGATGAACAAAATCAAATAAGCCACCGCACCCATCACCAGCGGCGTGGCGTTGCCCGCTTCACTCGACGCTGCCGACGACACGTTGAGCACCTCGTGCAGCGCCACCACCGAACCCAGCGCCGTGCCTTTGGTGATGGCAATGGTGCGGTTGGTCAGCGGCGGCACGGTCATGCGCACCGCTTGCGGCAAGATCACATGGACCAAGGTGGCCCAAGGGCCCAAGCCCGTGGAGCGCGCTGCCTCCCATTGGCCCTGGGGAATGGCCAGCATGCCGGCCCAAAAAATTTCTTCGGTGAAGGCCGCCAGCACCAAAGACAGCGCCAACCAGGTGGCTGTGAAGGCGCTCATCGACAGTTCAATGTAGGGGAAGGCAAAAAACAACAAGATGATCACCACCAGCGGGGGCAGGGCGCGAAAGATGTCGGCAAAGGCCACGATAAAGAAGTTGACCAACCTCACATGCTGGATGCGCATCACCGCCAACGCCAGCCCCAGCACCAAGCCGGTGGCGATAACGCACAAGCCCAGGCCGACGGTCAGCAGCATGCCGTCGAGCATGGGCACGACGTATCGCGCGGCCACCTCGGGATTGAAAAAGCTCGATAAAAAACGATCCAATGTGGACAAGGGGGCGGCGCTGTTCATGCTCTCAGCGCTGGCCCAGCGAGGTCAAAAATTCGCGCAAACGCGGGTGCTGGGGCGTGTCAAAAATCGCTTGCGGGCTGCCTTGCTCGACGATTTGACCTTGGTCCATGAACACCACATGGTCGGCCGCTACGCGGGCAAAACCCATTTCGTGGCTGACCACCACCATCGTCATGCCCGACTCGCGCAGCTCGCGCATGACTTGCAACACGCTGCCCACAAGCTCGGGGTCAAGCGCACTGGTGGGCTCATCAAACAATAATATTTTGGGCTTGAGGGCCAGTGAGCGCGCAATGCCCACGCGCTGCTGTTGGCCGCCCGAAAGTTGGCCGGGGTAGGTATCGGCTTTGTCGGTCAGGCCCACGCGCGACAGCGCTTGCAGCCCTTCGTCCTCGGCCTGGGCTTTGCTGAGTTTTTGCACCTTGCGCAAAGCCAATGTGACATTGCCCAGCGCCGTCATGTGCGGGTACAGGTTGAACGACTGGAACACCATGCCCACTTGCTGGCGCAACTCATTGAGGTTGATGCCAGACAAGGTGATGTCTTTGCCATCGACCAGCACCGCCCCCGACTGCGGTACCTCGAGCAAATTGCAGCAGCGCAGCAAGGTGCTTTTGCCCGAGCCCGAAGGCCCGATGATGAACACCAGCTTGCCGGTGGGCACGCTCAGGTTCACCCCGTGCAGCACGGCCAGTGGACCATAAGCCTTGCGCAGATCGCGCAACTCCAGGGCTGGTCTCATGCCCAGCCCTGTTCAAACATCCCCGCGCGCATCAAGAGCATTGCGGGGTGTTTGGGGTGGCGTCGTAGCCGGGCATGCCCACCACGCCGTGGCCAGGCATGACCTTGACCGCAGCCGAGTCAGCAGCGGGCTTGGAGCCAAACCACTTTTCGTGCAAACGGGCAAAGGTGCCGTCGATCTTCATGCATTTGACGGCGTTGGAGAGCACGACCCGACCGGCTTTGTCGTCCAGGCGCAAAGGAATGGCCCAGACCAAACCGGTTTTGATGGTGAAGGTGGTTTTGACCAATGGGTTTTGCTTGGCCGCCCAAGCCACGACGGTGTTGCCTGCCAAATTGGTTTGGGCGCGACCCGACAAAACGGCTTGCACGGCATCGGCATTGGTGTCGTAGATATCGTATTTGAAGCCGTACTTGGCCATGTTGTCCTTGGCCCAGGTTTCATAGGCCGAACCCTTGTTGACCGAAATGGTCTTTCCTTTGAGATCGTCCAAGCTGGTGATCTCGGCGTCAGACTTTTTCACCAAAAACTGGAAGTCGGTGTCCAAGTAACCCTCGGTGAACAGCATTTGTTCGGCGCGCTGGGGCGTCACCGTGGTGGGGGCGGCGATCCAGTCGTATTTTTTGGCGTTCAAACCAGGGATCAGGCCCGAAAACTGGGTGCCTTCGATGTTGACCGGGCGCTTGAGGCGCTTGCCAATTTCGATTGCCATGTCGACGTTGAAGCCTTCGATGGTCCCGTCGAGCTTGCGCATGGCGTGCGGCGCAAAGGTGGCGTCCACCGCGGTCTGGATGGTTTGCGCCATGGCGGCGCCGCTGAGCACGGTGGACAAGGCCAGGGCCAGTCCTGTGAGTTTGGTTTTCATGCAGACACTCCTACTGTGGTTAAAAAAACAAAAACAATCAGCCCAGGGGCTTGCCCGCGCCCACGCGGTCAACGATGAGCTGGTAGTGCTCGGGGCGGCGGTGCTTGGCAAAGTTAAATACGTGCTGGCGGAAGGTGTCGCCCAGTGCCAGGTCGCAGTGGTGAAAGATCAGCTCGTCTTCCTCGCTGGCGCTTTGCGCCACCACCTCGCCGGTGGGCGACACAATGGCCGAGCCCGCGATCATGTGAAAGCCGTCTTCGGCGCCGCACTTGGCCGATGCGCCGACCCACAAAGCGTTTTCATGGGCGTGCGCTTGCAGCAGCAACAGGTGGTGGAACATGCGCAGGTGCGGTGGCTCGCTCCAGTGGATGTTGTGCGACGGCGTGTTGTAGCCCAGCACCACCACCTCGGCGCTTTGCAATCCCATGACGCGAAAGGTCTCGGGCCAGCGCCGGTCGTTGCAAATGCACATGCCCATGCGGGTGTCCATGGTGTCCCACACCTTGAAGCCTTCGTTGCCCACTTGGAAGTATTTTTTCTCCAGGTGCTGAAACGGCGCGGCCGGCTTGTGGTCGTCGTGGCCGGGCAGGTGCACCTTGCGGTAGCGGCCCACGATGTGGCCTTTGCGGTCGACGATGATGGCGGTGTTGAAGCGCTCGCGCTCAGGGGTGAGTTCGGCGTAGCCCAGGTAAAAGCCAATGCCGTACTGGCGCGCCAAATCAAACAAGGGTTGCACGTCGGCGTTGGGCATGGACGCTTCAAAGTAGCGGTCGATTTCGGCCTCGTCGGTCATCCAGTAACGCGGGAAAAACGTGGTCAGCGCCAGCTCAGGAAACACCACAAAGTGCGCGTGGCGGGCGTGGGCCTCTTTGAGCAGTTCGATCAAGCGCGCCACCACGGCGGCTTTGCTGTCGCGCAAATGGATGGGGCCGAGTTGGGCCACGGCCAGGGGGAAGGGGCGTTTCATGGCAGTTTGGGTAACAAAGATTTGAGAAAGCCCGCCGAGCCGGTGCTGGCGGGGGCGTTGACCAAGGGGCCCGGTTTGCCGCGGGCGATGAACTCGCCGCTGCCGCGGGCCACTTGCAATTGATTGTCAGCGATCACCACCCGCCCACGGTTGATCACCGTGGTGGGCCAGCCGGTGAGGGTTTTGCCCTCGTAAGGGGTGTAGCCCACTCGGTCGTGCAACATGTGGGTGCCCACCTGGGTTTGGCGCAGCGGGTCCCAAATCGCGATGTCGGCGTCCAGGCCCACAGCGATGCGGCCTTTGCGGTGGGACAAACCATACATGTGCGCGTGGTCGGTGGCGGTCAGGGCGACAAAGCGCTCGAGCGTCATGCGCCCGGTGTGCACCCCTTCGGAGTACAACAGCGGCATGCGCAGCTCAATGCCGGGCACGCCATTGGCCATGTCTTTGAACGTGGTTTTGTCGCCCTTGGGCAGCTTGCCCGATGCGTCGTAGCGGTAGGGCGCATGGTCGGAGCTGAACACCTGAAAAGTGCCGTCCAGCAAACCGGCCCACACCGCGTCTTGGGAAGCGGCGTCGCGCGGCGGCGGGCTGCAGCAAAACATGGCGCCTTCCAACCCTGGCCGGTCGATGTCATCGGCGGTCAGAAACAGGTACTGCGGGCAGGTCTCGGCAAAGATGCGCGCGCCCAGGGTTTGCGCGTCCCGGATGTGGCGCACCGCTTCGATGCCCGACACATGCACGATCAGCACCGGCACATCGAGCAGGCGCGACAGCGCAATCACCCGGTGGGTGGCCTCGCTCTCGGCCAGCGGGTCGTGCGAGACCGCATGGAACTTGGGCGCGACGTGGCCGTTGTCGAGCAGCCGCTGGGCAATCCATTTGATGATGTCGTTGTTTTCTGCGTGCACCATCACCAGCGCGCCTTCGCGCCCGGCGGTGTGCAGCACGTCGAGCATTTGCCCGTCATCGAGCTTGAGTTTGTCGTAGGTGGTGTACACCTTGAACGAGGTGTAGCCCTTGCGGATCAAGTCAGGCAGGTCGTGGTGCAACGCCTGGGGCGTGGGGTCAGAGACGATCAGGTGAAAGCTGTAGTCGATCACCGCCTTGGGCCCGGCACAGGCGTGGTAGTCGCTCACCACTTTGGGGAGCGCCATGCCCCGATGTTGTGCGGCAAAGGGGATGATGGTGGTGTTGCCCCCAAAAGCGGCGGCCACCGTGGCCGAGTCAAAGTCGTCGGCCGTCATCACCCCGTTGCTCGATATTTGTTCCACATGGCAGTGGCTGTCGATGCCCCCGGGCAGCACCAGGTGGCCGCTGGCGTCGATGTCGCGCACGCCCGCGGGCAAGCCTGGGGCCAAGGTGTGGATCAGGCCATCGCGCACGCCCACGTCGGCGCGCATGCGTCCATCGGCATTGACCACGGTGCCGTTGCGGATGGTTAATTCAAATTGGCTCAAAGCAAACCTTTGTGATGCAAATGGAACAAGGGGTCATTGTGGGTCAAGGGTCCATGGCCCGTGATGGGGGATTCAACGCATGCATCCATTATGTGCATAAGCATGATTTGGGCCTGCCCGGCGTGCACGGTGATGGGGCTGACCATGAACCTCACAATGGGGGCAACTTGGCGCGCGGGTCGTGGCGCGCCAACCGCGTGAGCAAATACTCCACCTCTTGGCGGGCGCTGGCGCTGAGCATGGCGGCGGGTTTGCGCTGGGCATCGCTGGCGAGCAAACCACGGCGCTGCATCACGTACTTGCGCACGGCCAAGCCCGCGCCTTGTTGCTGCTCATAGCGCAGCAAGGGCAGGTGGGCGTCGAACAAATCGTGGGCTTGATCGCGCTGGCCGGCTTGGGACAGGCGCACCACGTCGCACAGCATGTCGGGGAAGCAATAACCGGTGTTGGCGCCATCGGCACCGCGCGCCATTTCAAAGTCCAGGAACAAGCCGCCATTGCCACACAAGATGGCGATGTGGCGCATGCTTTTGTCGGCTTCAAAGCGGCGCAAGGTGCTGATTTTTTCCAGCCCCGGCCAGTCTTCGTGCTTGAGCATGACGATGGAGGGGATGTCTTGCACCATGGTGCGGATCACCGTCGGGCTCATTTGCACCGAAAACGACAGCGGGTAGTCTTGCACCACGATGGGCACATCCGGGCCCAGTGCATCGGCCGCTTGGCGGTAGTAGTTGATCACTTGGTCATCGGTGCGCAAGGTGTTGGGCGGGCCAATCATCACTGCGGCAGCACCTGCGGCCATCACCTCTTGGGTGAGCGCATGCATGGAGGCAAAGCCGGGGGAGGACACGCCCACAATCACCGGCAAGCTGGGAGCACGGCGAATCATTTGGGTGGTGATGGCCACGCTTTCACCGTGCGAGAGCTTGGGCGCTTCGCCCATTTGCCCCAGCACCGTCACCCCGGTGGCGCCGCAGGCGACATAAAAGTCGGTCAGCCGGTCCATCGACGCCGTGTCAATGCGGCCATCGGGGTGAAAGGCCGTGGGGGCGATGGGGAAAACGCCTTGGGCGTTGGGGGTCAAGCGCATGGGGGCTCCACAAAAAAAGTCCAATTCAGTATAGCCACAGCCTCCATGGTCCCAGGCCTTGGGCCGCTTGGGCCGCGTGGGCAGATAAGATGTCTGCAGGAGAACCCACCATGCTCAAAACCCACGGACGCTACGACTACTCGGCCATCACGCGCCGCCCCGATTACACCTGGCCGGGCGGCAAACGCTTGGCGGTGCACATCGCTCTCAATGTCGAACACTTTCCGTTTGGCGAAGGCCTGGGCAATGACTACGCCGTGCCCCACCCCCAACCCAACACCCGCAGTTTTGCCTGGCGCGATTACGGCAACCGGGTGGGCGCTTGGCGTCTGCTGGAGTTGGCCCAAGCGCTAGATTTGCCCTTGGGCTTGCTCACCAACACCGAGTTGTACGACTATTGCCCCGAGATGATCCAGGCTTTCAGTGCGCGCGGTGACGAGATCGTGGGCCACGGCCGCACCAATGGTGAGCGCCAAGCCGACATGAGCTTTGACCAAGAACGGGCCTGCATCCAAGAGGCGTCGCAAAAAATATTCGACCACGAGGGCGCGCGCCCCAAGGGCTGGCTGGCCCCCTACATCTCGCAAACCGTGGACTCATTGGATTTGCTCAAAGAGGTGGGCTTTCGCTACATGATGGATTGGTCGCTAGATGACCAGCCGGTGTGGTTTCGCACCCAGCACGGGCCTATTTTGTCGGTGCCTTATGCCCACGACCTGAACGACTCGCTCGAATGCGTATCGCGGCGCACCCCGTCGCAGCTGTTTTGCGACAACCTGATCGACCAATTCGACGAAATGCTGCAAGAGTCCGAGCGCCGCCCCTTGGTCATGCCCATTGTGTTGCACAGCTTCATCATGGGCCAGCCTTACCGGGTGCGCCAGTTGCGCCGGGTGTTTGAACACATCTTGCAGCACCGCGATCAAATTTGGCTGACCCGCCCAGGCGACATTTGCGCGCACATCGAATCTTTGCCCCCCGGTACCGTGCCGGGTTCGGTATGAGCCCGGCCCACCTGGGCGCAGCGCAGGCGGCACAGCGCATCGCCAGCGGCGAGCTGACCGCCCAAGCGCTGGCCCAGGCGTGTTTGGACCGCGCCACGGCGCGCGAGCCCAGCTTGCAGGCCTGGGCCCACTTGTCGCCGTCAGCGGTGATGGCGCAAGCCCAGGCGCTGGATGCCCAAAGCGGGACCAAAGGTGTGTTGCATGGCGTGCCGGTGGCCGTCAAAGACATCATCGATACCGCCGATATGCCCAGCCGCTATGGCTCGCCCATTTACGCGCAGCACCAACCTGTGGCCGATGCCGCGTGTGTGGCGCAAACCCGCGCCGCCGGTGGTGTGGTGATGGGCAAAACCCACACCACCGAGTTCGCCAGCATCCACCCGGCGCCCACCGCCAACCCGCACCAAGCGGGCCACACCCCGGGCGGGTCCTCCAGCGGGTCGGCCGCCGCCGTGGCCGACTTTCAGGTGCCCTTGGCGTTTGCCACCCAAACCGCAGGGTCGACCATTCGACCGGCGGCGTTTTGTGGGGTGGTGGGCTACAAGCCCAGTTTCAACCGCATCAACCGCGCGGGGCTGAAGTTTTCTGCCGAGTCGCTCGACACCATTGGCTTGTTGGCGCGCCATGTGGAGGATGTGTCTTTGTGGGCCCATGTGCTGATTGGGCAGGCCAGCGCCAAGATGCCCGCCGCACCGCCACGCGTGGGCTTGCACCGCACGGCCTTGTGGGGGCAGGCCAGCGACAGTGCACAACAGGCTTTGCTCGACGCCGCGCAGCGACTGCAAGCCGGCGGGGCAACGGTCAGTGACGTGGCCTTGGACAGCGACTTCACCACGTTGTACGAAGCCCAAGGTGTGGTGATGCGCTACGAGACCGCGCGCGCCACCGCCTGGGAGATGGCGCACCGGCGCAAGCAACTGAGCGCCGAGTTTTTGTTGCGCTTGGAGCAAGGCTGGGCCACGCCGCACGGCCAATACCTGGACGCGCTGGCCTTGGCCCAGCGTTGCCGAGACCGGCTGTCCCAGTGCTGGCAAAGCTGCGACGTGTTGCTCAGTTTGAGCGCACCGGGCGAAGCCCCGCAGGGCTTGCACAGCACCGGGGACTCGGTGTTCAACCGCAATTGGACGCTGATGGGCCTGCCCTGTGTGCACCTGCCCACGGCCGCCGGTCCCCATGGTTTGCCCTTGGGGGTGCAGCTCATTGGGCCTTTGGGCAGCGACGTGGCCTTGCTGGGCGCGGCCCGTTGGGCCGAGGCGGTGTTGGCACCGCACAACCCTTGGCGCGAGCGGCTGCGCTGACAGCGCGCTGCGCTTACAACCGGCCTTGGCTGCGGATGGCGGCCAGGTACTCGGGGCTGCCTTCGGCGACAAACTGGTCGCGCGTGGTGACGTAGCGGTCGGCATACAAGCGACCGACGGGAAAATAGCGCTCCATGTTCACGCGCAAGGTCTGGGGGTCGAACACCCCTTCATGGCTGTGCAACCACACCACTTGGCCGATGATGAGTTGGCGCTGAGGGCTGATGTCGATGGTTTGGAACAGCTTGCATTCCAGCGCCACCGGCGACTGGGCAAGGCGCGGTGCGGCCACAGCCCGCGAGGGCAAGGTGCCAAAGCCCACGGCGGCAGCTTCGCTCACATCGCTGGGAAAGTCGCGTGAACACGCATGCATGCGCTCGGCCGTGGCCTCGTCCACCAGGTTGACCACAAACTCGCCTTGCTCGGCGATGTTGCGTGCGGTGTCTTTGGCCACGCCGTCGGGTTTGCGCTCGATGCTCAAAATCAAAATCGGCGGGTCGTCGCCCATCAGGTTGAAAAAACTGAACGGCGCGGCATTGACCACGCCGTCCTTGCTCAAGCTGGTGACCAAAGCGATGGGGCGCGGCACCACCACGCTGACCAGCAGCTTGTAGCACTGGCTGGGTGCCATGGTGGAAAAGTCAAATTCCATGGGGCTTCTTTCGGTTCAGGGCAGGTGTGCGGCTTGGTCGAGTTGCCACAACTGTTGCAGCAATGTGTGTGCTTTGTCGCCACCGATCACTGGGGTGGCCAGCTCCATGAATTTGTTGTCCAAGTCGGCATCGCTCAGGGGGTCTTCGGGGTCGCCTTTGCGGTTCGGTTGGAAGAACACATCTTCGCGGCCATCATGGGTCACAAACCGCACCCGCGCAGCGCGTTGCCCAGGAAAGCCGGCGTCGATTTGCGCGTCCGCGCGCAGGCTCAAGCGTTGCATCAAGCCGCGCACCTGCGCGTGGGCCAGTCGCTCGGGGGTGAATGCGGCCAAGCGCACGCTGCCATGCACCAAGGCGCTGGCCACCACAAAGGGCAGGCTAAAGCGCGCTTCGGCCGCGGTTTGGGGGTTGGGGTTGCCCGCCACATCCAGTGCGGGTTGATAGGTGTCGATGTGCACCGAAGCCAAGTCTTGGGCGGCCACCCCCATGCGCTGCTGCAAGGCCAGCGCACCGTCGATGGCGGCAAAGGTGTGGCCACAACACGCATGGTTTTTGAACGTCATGTGCACGATGTTGAACACCTGCCCCAAGTCGCCCAGCATGGCCGCCCAGTTGGGGCCATTGCCCATGGCCACGCCCATGCCAGCTTCGCCCTCCAAAATGTCCAGCGAACCGGTCACCCCCGCGCGCGCGGCCTGCGCGGCCAGCACCCCGGCTTCGGCCGCGCGCCCTGCGTGCAGCGGCTTGGACATGGAGTCCATGCGAAAGGCCTGCTGCAAGCCTGCGGCAAAGGTGCCCACCGTGGCCAGTGCGTGGGCATAGGCGGCTGAGTCCAAGCGGTACAAGCTGGCCGCCGCAGCGGCCGCACCAAAGCTGCCCACCGTGCCGGTGTTGTGCCAGTGCTTGTAGTGGGCCCGGCCCAAGGTGGCACCGATGCGGGTGGATATTTCATAGCCGGCCACCACCGCGCGCAACACATCCAGCCCTGAGGCATTTGTCTCTTGCGCCACGGCCCAGGCGGCGGCGATGGTGGGCGCGCCGGGGTGGTAAATGGCTTCGCGGTAAATGTCGTCAAACTCGACCGTGTGGGCGGCCGTGCCATTGATCAGCGCAGCGGTGCGGGTCGAGGCTGCGCGGCCCAACGCCAAACGGGCGCGGCCGTGGTCCAGGTCATCGGCCAAAGCCTGCTCGAGCAGGGTGGGCGGCTCGCACACCGCGCCGGGCAACAAGGCCGCGTACCAGTCGATGACGGCGCGTTTGGCGTGGTGCAAGACCTCGGGGGTCAGCGTTTGCTGGGGCAGCTGCGCGCCATAAGCGGCCAGCGATTGAACAATGGTCATGGCCATGACAGATTCAGGTGTGTGGGGTGGGATGGACAGCGAAGGGTTGCGTGGGGTCAGGGCACAGCTTAACAAGCTTTGCCGTCCCGTGAGCGACAGCCCACAGCGCCGCTCAAGGCGGGGTGCGCAGCGGCAGGCCCCGGTGGTTTGCAAAACCTTGTCAGAATCCAGCGATTGAACACAGGGAAACAGCATGGATTTCAATTTGAACGAAGAGCACAACAGCTTTGCCCAAGCGGTGCGCCGTTATGCACAAACCGAACTCGCCCCCGGCGCGTTGGCGCGCGCCCACTCGAGCGCCTATCCGCTGGATGTGGCCAAGTCACTGGCGCGCCAAGGTTTGCTGGGCATTGCCTTTGGCGAGCGCGACGGGGGGCAGGGTGGCAGCTTGATGCACTCGGTGCTGGCCATCCAAGAGGTGGCGCTGGCCTGCCCGAAAAGCGCCGACATCGTGCAAGCGGGCAACTTTGGCGCGATCCGCACCTTTGTGGAGTACGCCAGCCCGACCCAAAAGGCGCGTTGGTTGCCCGGCTTGCTCAAAGGCGAAAAACTGATCTCGCTGGGCATGAGCGAGCCCGAGGCGGGTTCGGCCGTGACCGAGCTGGTCACCAGCGCGCAACTGGAAGGCGACGAGGTGGTGATCAATGGCAGCAAGGTGTTTTCCACCCACAGCCCCGACGCGTCTTTGTTTTTGATTTACGTGCGCTTTGGCCCCGGCGTGGAAGGCATTGGCTCGGTGCTGATCGAGCGTGGCACGCCTGGTTTTTCGATCGGTGAGCCGTCCAGTTTCATGAGTGGCGAGCAGTGGTGCCAGCTGTATTTTGAAAACTGCCGCATCCCGGCCAACCAGGTGTTGTTGGGCATTGGCGGGTTTAAAAAGCAAATCGCTGGCTTCAACGTCGAGCGCTTGGGCAACGCCTCGCGCTCGCTGGCCTTGGGCCGCTATTGCTTCAATGTGGCGCGTGAACACGCTTTGATCCGCAAGCAGTTTGGCCGCCCCTTGTGCGAATTCCAGGGTTTGCAATGGAAGTTTGCCGAGATGACCATGCAACTCGAGAGCGCGCAACTGCTGTTGTACAAGGCCGCGATGGAAGGCGAGGCTGGCCTGCCCAGCGCGCACAGCACGGCCATGGCCAAGCTCGCGTGCAACCAGGCCGGGTGGGCGGTGGCCAACGAGGCCATGCAGGTGATGGGCGCGACCGGCTACAGCCGCGAGACCTTGGTTGAATACTGTGTGCGCCGCACCCGGGGGTGGATGATCGCCGGGGGCTCGATCGAGATGCTGAAAAACCGCATCGCCGAAGGCGTGTTCGAGCGGTCTTTTTCGCAACGCCCACCCAAGGCCGCATGAGCGCCCCCACCCCAGCGACGGGCCTGGCCAAAGCGGCTTTGCACGGTGCCGAGTTGGCGCGGGTGCTGCTGTCGCCCGCCAGTGTGGCCGTGGTGGGCGCCTCCGATGACGCGGGCAAAACCGCCGGTCGGCCTTTGAAGTTTTTGCGCCAAGCCGGGTTTGCCGCGCGCGTCTATCCGGTCAACCCGCGCCGCGCCGAGGTCCAGGGCGAACGCGCCTGGCCCGACCTGGCCAGCTTGCCCGAAGTGCCCGAGCATGTGTTTGTCATCACCCCCACCGAGACCGTGCTTGACACGGTGCGCGAATGCGCCCGCTTGGGTGTGCGTTTGGTCACAGTGCTGGCCAGTGGGTTCTCGGAGTCGGGTGCGCAGGGCTTGGCCCGCGAGCAGGCCTTGGCCCAGATCGCCCGCAGCAGCGGCATGCGCGTGCTCGGGCCCAGCAGCTTGGGCGTGGTCAACCCGCGGGTGTGCATGCCCTTGACCGCCAACGCGGCTTTTGCCGAACCCGACATGCCCGTGGGCAAGGTGATGGTGGTCTCGCACAGCGGCAGCATGATCGGCGCATTGGTTTCACGCGGGCGTGCGCGCGGCGTGGGCTTTGCCAGTTTGGTGTCGGTGGGCAACGAAGCCGATTTGAGCGTGGGCGAAATTTGCGCCGCCACCTTGGACGACCCGCAAATTGAAGGCTATGCGTTGTTTTTGGAGAGCTTGCACCATGGCCAGGCCTTGCGCGCATTTGCCTTGGCCGCCGCCCAGCGTGGCAAGCCCGTGGTGGTCTACAAACTGGGCCGCTCCAGCGTGGCGGCCGACATGGTGCAAAGCCACACCGGTGCGTTGGCCGGTGAAGACGATATTGCAGACGCTTTTTTCAAAGACAGTGGCATGGCGCGGGTGGGCATATTGGAGTCCTTGCTCGAAGCCCAGGCCTTGGCGGTGCGCTGGCCTTTGGTGGGGGTGGGTCCCGCATGGCACCGCGTGGGCGTGGTCACCACCACCGGCGGCGGTGCGGCCATGCTGGTCGACCAGTTGGGCATCCGTGGGGTGGTCGTGCAAGCGGCCAGCAGCGATACCTTGCAGCGCTTGCAACAGATGGGCGTGGCGGTCTCACCGGGGCGGGTGCTGGACCTGACCTTGGCCGGCACCCGCTACGAGGTGATGAAGGCCGCCTTGGATGTGATGCTGGCAGCGCCTGAGTTTGATGCGGTGGTGGCGGTGGTGGGCTCGTCGGCGCGGTTTCAGCCGCAGTTGGCGGTGCAACCCATCATCGACAGCGCCCACCATGCCAAGCCCTTGGCCGCCATGATCGTGCCCGACGCACCGCAAGCCATTGCCCAGCTCACGGCGGCGCAGGTACCGTGCTTTCGCACCCCCGAGTGCTGTGCCGATGTGATCGCGGCCCTGATCGCGCGCCGCGCCCACCCGGTTCAAGCCGCGCTGGCCCGCGGCATTGGCCCCGCTGCGGGGGTCGACACACATATCGCCTTGGCCGCCGCGCCTGCCGCGCGCGTGACTTGGTCTGAGCATCAGTCGCACGCCTGGTTGGCCCGTTTGGGCGTGCCCTCGGTCCCCATGGTGGCGGTGTCACCCGAAGGGCCCGTGCCCTTGCCGCTGCCGTTTGCCTATCCGGTGGCGCTGAAGGCTTGCGCCAGCACCTTGGCACACAAAAGCGAGCATGGCGGCGTGGTGTTGGGCGTGGCCGATGCCCCGGCCCTGCGCCAAGCCATGGAACAGGTCAAAACCAACATCGGCCAGTTGGGGCCTTTGCCGGTGGACTTTCAGCTGTTGGTGCAGCCCATGGTCAAAGGATTGGCCGAGGTGTTGCTCGGGTTCAAGCGCGACCCCGATGCGGGCGCCATCGTCATGTTGGCGGTGGGCGGTATTTGGGCCGAGGTGGTGCGCGAGCGCAGCATCCGTTTGGCCCCGGTGGACGAGTCCCAAGCGATGGAGATGATCGCCGAGCTGCGCGCCTTGAGCCCCTTGGAAGGCTTGCGTGGGCAAGCGGTGGGCGATTTGGCCGCCTTGGCCCGCGCCATCAGCGACTTTTCTCAGGCGGCGGTGCTGGCCGTGGGGGACGGGGTGATTGAAGCCGAGGTCAACCCCTTGATGGTGTTGCCCCAGGGGCAAGGGGTGTGCGCCGTTGACGCTTTGGTGGTGGCCAGCACCTTGCCCGAGCATGGGTGACAGCCCTGTGTCTTGATCGGTTCGGGCCAGCTTATGATGGCGATTGTGGGTGGCGTGGCCGCCTGTTTAACGCAAATGATGGATTTGAGGAGATTTCATGAAGTTACTGCATTTCAATGACTTTCGCTTGGGCGTGCTCAAAGGCGATCAGGTGGTCGACGTCACTGAGGTGGTGGCCAACATCCCCCACGTGGGACCGGGCGACCGCATGAACAGCTTGATCGCCCACTTTGGCGACTTCCGCGCCCGCATCGAAGCGGCCGTGGCCGCAGGCACCGGCGTGCCCGTGGGCTCGGTGCGCATCCGCCCACCGGTGCCCAAACCCACCAACATCGAATGCATGGCAGTCAACTACATGGAAGACGGCACCCTCAAAGAGCCCTCGCCCATCAATGCCTTTCACAAGTCCCCTGGCTGCATCATTGGCCCCGGCGACACCATGGTGTTGCCCGACTTTGCCGCTTCGGTATTTGAAGGCGAGGCCGAGCTGGGTTTGGTGATTGGCAAGCCCACCAGCCGCGTGTCCGCCGCCAACGCCATGGACCATGTTTTTGGGTACATCAACTTCATCGACGGCTCGGCCCGTGGTGTGGTGCCCCCCACCAACGTGTTCTACCAAATGAAGTCGCGCGCCACCTTCGCGCC
>CANJUS010000005.1:0-12572 GCA_947477505.1 Comamonadaceae bacterium
AAGTGCCAAGTTGGATGGCACATGCACATTGAGAATAATTTCATCAATATCATGCCAAGGATTGGTGGCGTTGAAAATATGCCTTGGATTTTTGGTGAATGGTGCGCGCCCTGTCCAAGGGCATCAAATCTTTATCCGCCCATACAGGCAATTCCACCTCACGTTCAATGTCTGGACCCAAGTCACGCAAAAAAGTCGCCAAAGGCAACTCTGCCTCTCCTGGGTAAAACCGCATCGACTTGGCTTCCGTGGAAGCGTCCACCCCATTGGGTTTGATCAAAGGTGCGTCACAAATCTGTGCAAAACAAATATCTGATTTATTCAAATCAGCCACATCCGACAATCGCCCGCCTCCGCGCACCAAATGCAAGGGGTCTAGCATCAAGCCCAAATGCGGTGATCGCACCTGACCCAATAAAGCCACGGCCTGATCCAACCGGGTATACGCGCTATACGAAACCACTTCGAATGCAATGCGCATCTTGGCCTCCCCCATTATTTGGGCATACCGCCCTAAAAAATCTGTCAAACGAGCCACATCTGGGTCATAGGCACATGCAACGATATAACTTGCACCAAGCTCATGACTGGCCTCAATGACGGGCATCAAATCACTCAAAGGGGTGTCAGGGTAAATGTGAAACGTAGAAATATTAGACAACCGCATCCCACCATCGCTCAAGGCTTTTTTAAGCTGAGCCACTTGTTGTGGATACCCCACCACCGGATAAGCCCATGGGTCCTGTGGCTTGCGCGCTGTGATGCGCAATCCCAAAGACGTGAAGCCCGCTTCCTGGGCAACCTCAATCAAAGTCAAGGGCCCCACATCTGCAATACTCAAATAACCCAATGTGAAATCGGATGGTTCCATGCTGCTTGTTCCTGGTCAGTACGCTGGTGCGGCCAAACTGATGGCGCTGAGGGTCCAATGTAATGGGTTTGCTCTGAATTATTGTCAGGTATAACCCAAGGTTCAGGTCGCTTTTGCGACCCAATTCAAGATACGGAGACCCAGCATGACTTTGCGACGCCTAGGAAATACCAAATTGATGACTTTTCCTTTGATATTTGGAGGGAACGTGCTGGGGTGGACCTTGGACAGCAAACGCTCATTTGAGGTTTTGGATGCCTTTTTTGATGCGGGGGGCAACATGATTGACACCGCAGATGTCTACTCGCGTTGGGTCCCTGGCAACCAAGGGGGAGAATCTGAAACGATATTGGGCCAATGGCTCAAACAGCGCGCAAGACGAGACGACATATTGATCGCCACCAAAGTCGGCATGGACATGGGACCGAGCGGCAAAGGCCTGAGTGCCGCGCACATAGAACAATCTGTCGATGCATCCTTGCGAAGGTTGCAAACCGATTACATTGACCTGTACCAATCCCATGTGATGGACCCATCCATTGCACAAGAAGAAACCTTGGCCTGCTATGGCAAATTGATTGAAAAAGGCAAACTGCGGTTCATAGGTGCATCCAACCATGATGTGCCAACGTTGAGGGCAGCTCAACGGTTAAGCCAACAAATGGGACTGCCCAGTTATGCCACCCTGCAACCCCATTACAACTTGTGCGAGAGGGTTTTGTTTGAACCCGAATTGGCACCCTATTGTCTGGAGCAAGGTTTGGGGGTGATCCCCTTTTACGCTTTGGCAAGTGGATTTCTAACTGGCAAATACAGATCAACCGATGATGCTCAGCAAAGTGCGCGGTCGCGCACAAATTCAAAGTATGCAAACGAAAAAGGTTGGGCCATATTGGCGGCACTGGATGAAGTGTCCCAGACTCTGAGCAGCAAACCCGCAACTGTGGCTTTGGCTTGGCTACTGGCGCAAAAGGCAGTCACCGCTCCCATTGTCAGTGCCACCTCCCGCACACAAGTTGATGAGTTGGTTCAGGCAGTTGAATTGCATTTGCCAAGCGAAGCAATAGCCATACTGAACAAAGCCAGTGAGGCTTAAGTATTTTTATCATGGGCAGACACATCGGGCGTAACAACACGAAATGCCGCATGACGCCCAGCCCTGCGGCCAGATGTAAAAGCCCAACCAAGGTGATGCCCCAAACCTTCCAGCAACATACCGCCCATGCCAATAAAGCCAGCGGCAAACAAACCCACCACGGGCTGCCCATCAGCCGCCAGCACCTGATGAAACTCATTGGCCGCGACACCTGAATCGGTGAAGGTGATGTAGTAACTGACGGGGCCCAATGCAACCCAAGGCCCCCCGCTCAATGGGGGCCTCTCCCCTCGGTTTGATACCTCTGTCGCCTGTGATGACAAATTTTGGTTGTACTCGTCAACGGTTTTAGACAGTTTTTCTGCATCCATGCCCAAGCGTTTGGCCAGCCCACGCAAATCATCGGCCTGATAAAAAATATCTTTGCGCGAACGACGGTAGTCGTCGATATATCCATAGGCAATTCCAGGCGCGGTGGAAATGTGGAAAGGGGGCTTGGAGAACAAATCAACCAGGCGACCGTCCAGCAAAATGAATGCCTCACCCTTGGGTTGATCGGGCAGATGGCGCGTGGGGTCGCCCAGCTCATCATTGAATCGGCAACCATCGCGATTAATCAATACCGCGCCCTGGCGATAAAGTTCTGGCGAAGACTGCAAAACCGTGGTTAAAAAACTCATCACGAATGGCCGCAGCAACCAACTCGGCATATTTTCCAATGACCAACTGATACAACGGGTTACACACGCATAAGGTGGTATTTTCAATATCCATTTTTCTGGGGGGGGAGCAAATCGCACACCAGCCAAGTGATGCTTTTGATTCAATATTTTCCCGCCCAATGCCTCGACCAGTTTGTGTCCATCCCCCGTATTGGTCGGGTTGATCGGACGCGCCAATGAAACCGCTTTAGAAATGTAGTTCTCACGCATCGTGGCATTGCCGCCAAAATCGCCACTGGCCAAAACCACCCCCCCCAGGGCGCGCAATCGGTGAACTGTTTCGCCTTGACGATACACCACACCAACCACCACACCATCTTCAACCATTAACTCATGAACCCTGCTTTCGGTTCGGATGTCAACTCCGATTCGGCGGGCATGGCGACCCAGGTGATAAATGTAAGCCCTGGAATTGGGCAACACATTGTGCATGCGAGGCTTTCGGTGCGGGGCTTGCTGCAATGGACCATGAAAGACAACGCCCATCGATATCAACCACCTGAACGTATCACTGACGTTGTCAATCAAAATACGCCGCAAAGCCAGGTTATCTGGCAATCCCGTTTTTTTGCAAAAAAGACCCAAGTCTTCGAAATGGTCTTCGGGTCGATCTTGAATGCCCATGCGAATTTGATGGGGGGTATTGGTGGCACTGATAGACCCAACCGACCACGCAGTAGAGCCACCCAACTTTGGATTTTTTTCAAGCAACACCACGCGACGCGATAGGGTGCGCGCCTCGATGGCCGCAGCCAATCCAGATCCACCGCCACCCACCACGATCACATCGGTATCTTCTTCTTTGATCAAAAACAGTCCTTTAAGGCAACCTGATGGCGCCATGGATATGGATTACTTTTTCTTCAGGCCAATGCTGGTGGTCAAAGCCGCATACTTATTGGTTTCTCGCAGCACATAGTCACTGAAACTGTCCATGCTGCCCCCCATGGGTTCAAATCCGATGGCCATGATTTTGTTTCGCACTTCTTCATTCTTAAGAATGGATGACAACGAAGCGTGAATTTTTTCAACAATATCGGTTCGCGTACCGGCCACCGCCCAAATACCGTACCAAGTTGGCAACTCGAAACCTGGCACACCGCTTTCTGCAATGGTGGGTATATTTGGAATTTGTGGTGCACGGCGCGCCGAAGTTACACCCAACACCCGCAACTGCCCTGAATTTAAGTGTGCCAGGGCAGTGGGCAAGGAAACCACGCCCACACCCACATGACCACCCAATAAATCTTTCAGTGCATCGGACCCCCCCTTATAGGGAATGTGGTTCATTTTGAAGCCCGCTTTAGATTGCAACAACTCACCCACCAAATGCTCAGCGTTGCCCTCAGAAGTAGAGGCCCAAGAAAGCGCGCCCTTTTGTGCTTGTGCCAATGCAATCAATTCCCTGACGTTTTGCACATTGTGTTGCGATGGATTGACTGCCAATAAATAAGGCGAGGAAGCCAACTCCATCAAGGGGGTGAAATCTTTGAGGCGATAGCCCGTGCTCTCTAGCAATGCCAAATTGATGGTCAAGGCGCTGGTGGTCACCAGCAAGGTATACCCATCTGGTTTTGCTTGGGCCACAAACTGCGCACCTATGTTCCCATTGCCCCCTGTTTTATTTTCGACCACCACTGACTGACCCCACTGCTCAGTCAATTTTTGCGCCACCATGCGGGCAATGATGTCAGTGCCGCCACCTGGACTAAAAGGCACCACGATGCGCACAGGTCGATCTGGATAGGTCTGTGCAAACGCCAGAGGGATCGAAAGCAAGGCGATAGACAAAAGTCGCTTCAATAATATTTGCATGGTGAACCTCATGGGAATGGAGATGTGCAGCTGTAAACAGTACAAAAATTGAGCGGCAAAGGGGAGAATTAAATTTTGAAAGCCTCAAAGGTTTCAGGTGCAAACAATTCTTCTGGCTTGAGCAATCGCTGCGACAAACCTTGGTGGTGGTGGTAGCGCAAAAACGTTTCAAGCACATGGCGATTGCTTTGAAAACCGTAGGCCCACCAGTCAGGGCCCAATTCCTTCTCCAGTTGCTCCACATGGGCTGGCAACCAAGGCAGCATGGTTTTAAGGGCCGCCACTTCACGCAATGATTGATATGTTATTTTTTGGGACTGAACAAATGCCTTGAACAGCGATTGCGCCATCCAACGGTTTTGTAAGTAGACGTCCCTGCGAATCACTATGGTGTGCATGATGGGAAGAATTTTTGTTTTTTTGTAGTACTCGGACTCCACTTCAGGGTAGTCTTCAAATAATCGTTTCACCTTATTGGGCTGACTGTAAAAGGTCGACGGTGCGCGCGCTGAATGCATGGCATCGAGTTCGCCATTTGCGATCATGGCAGAAAGGGTTTGGTTCGGCCCAATGGGCGCAATTTTTACAGATGGCGGGAGTTGCAATTTAATTTTTTCATCGCGTCCGGCCGACTCAGCCCCACCCGTCAGGTATTGCACACTGGTGTGTGGCACTTTGTAGTGCTCTTCCAAAATGCCACGAATCCATACCGGGGCGGTCATTTGATACTCTGGCGTACCTATCTTTTTGCCAATCAAATCCGAGGGCTGGCGGATACCACTTTCGGCATTGATGTAAATCGAATTGTGTCTGAACATGCGGGAAGGAAATACCGGGATGGCAATGAAATCTGGATCGTCCTTCATCAAAGACACACAGTAGGAAGACAGCGACATTTCAGCGCATTCGAACTCTTTGTTTCGCAACATGCGAAAAAAGGTTTCCTCCACAGGCAAGGACAGGTAGTTGATATCCAGGCCATCGGCCACCACAGTACCGTTGGCAAGAGCCGATGTTCTGTCGTAATCCCAGCAAGCCAGGGTGATTCGCAATTTGCTCATGCTTGTTTCTCCATCCAAATGTTTTAAAAGCCCCTTTTTGTCTGATGGGGCTGAGCTTTCAGGTGTGCCTAATTTTCAAGCACATGGGTAGTGATGATAGTGTTTAACAAAACCCTGTCCACACCATCGGCGCCCCCATGCGACTCCCGATGCCCTGCACAGTTGCAAAAAGCATACTCCGCCAAATGTGGGTACGTAAAGCTTATATTTTTGATGCGTCAAAACCAAGCACTTGCCCCACCATGCGCATGATGCAAATGTGCGCAATGGTGACTCATCAAGGGGTGAACCCGATTGACGCACAACCTGACTTCTGCGAAAAATGCATCATTCAGTAAGTGGTCATTGGAGACAGTGGATGACCGCATCATCTTCAGAAAGCATGCATGGGCACAGAGAAATTTGATTTGATCATCATGGGCGGCGGCTTGGCTGGCCTGAGTGCTGGTGTGAGGGCCTGTGAGTTGGGACTGTCTGTGGCATTGATCGAAAAAGGTGAAACCGATCAATACCCATGCAATTCGCGTTTCTCTGGCGGCATCTTGCACTTGGCATTTCAAAACATCAAAGACCCTGCCGAAGATTTGGTGCTTGCCATCAATCACGCCACTGCAAATTACGCGAATCCCGATTTGGTCCAAGTACTCACCACCCAGTCTGGGCGGTGCGTATCTTGGTTACAACAACAAGGGGCACGTTTTATTCGGGCTGGTCAGGTGATTTGGCAGCAATGGGTGATGGCTCCACCGCGCCCGATTTCGCCCGGGCTAGATTGGAAAGGACGCGGACCGGATGTCACCCTCAGGGTATTGCTGGACAACTTTAGAAAAAATGGAGGTCAGGTTTTTCTAGGTTGGCAAGTCACTGAATTTTTGACCTCTGATGAGCGTTGCATGGGATTCAAGGCAGTGAAAGCCGGCATCGAAAAAATATTTCACAGCCATGCGACATTGGTGGCCGATGGCGGATTTCAAGCCAATTTGGACATGCTCAAAGCCAACATTGCCCCACAGCCCCAACAAGTGCTCCAGCGCGGCGCTGCCAACGCCATGGGCGACGGAATGCGGTTGTCTCAAAAACTGGGGGCGGGGGTCTCTGACCTGGGGGCTTTTTATGGGCATGTACTGTGTCAGCAAGCCTTTCAAAACAACAAGTTGTGGCCCTACCCCCAACTGGATGAACTGGCCACTTCGGGTGTGGTGGTCAATGACCAAGCGCAACGTGTGATCGATGAAGGCAAGGGTGGCGTCTACATTGCCAACCAATTGGCGCATCGGTCCAACCCTTTGGACTGTTTTGTTGTGTTTGACCAGTCTATTTGGGATGGCCCAGGCAAAGCATCACGCATTCCCGCCAATCCGCATTTGCTCAACGCTGGTGCCACCCTGATGAAGGCCGATACCTTATCTGATTTAGCCCGTCAAATGGGCGTGCCAGCAGAGAATTTGCAACAAACCATTGATCAATACAACCAAGCGGTGCAAGACAAACAAACGTCTGCCATGCACCCCCCACGCAGCGGCGACAAACTCACACCCTTTGCCGTGCTCATGTCCCCGTTTTATGCCCTGCCTTTGTGTGCAGGCATCACTTACACCACCGGTGGTTTGTTGATAGACCAAAATGCCCGTGTACTGCGTGAAAACAAAGAGCCCATCGATGGTTTGTATGCTGCGGGCTCTGCTGTTGGAGGTATAGAGGGGGGTCCTCAAGCAAGCTATGTGGGCGGTTTGATGAAGGCCCTGGTGTTGGGCTTGGTGGCCGCAGAGCATGTTGCAAAAACCGTCACCCTGACATCGACGAATGCACCTTGATGAACTTGAAGATTAATTGCTCGCCTAAATGATGAAACGGGACATGTGATGAACAAAATATCTTTGTATTTGGGTGCCATAGGTCTGTTAATGGCCCATTTTTGTGGGGCACAAACCTACCCAACCAAACCCGTTCGCGTGATTGTGCCTTTTGCGCCTGGTGGCAGTGCCGATGGCACCATTCGCCCTATCGCTGACAAATTGTCTGAAATTTTGGGGCAATCGTTTGTGGTTGAGAACCGACCTGGCGGCATTGCAACGATTGGTGGATCGGTCGTGGCCAAAGCCGAACCCGATGGACACACTCTGTTGGTGATGCCTGGGACGCACGTGCTCACACCCAAAATGATGTCCTCAGTACCCTTTCACCCTTTCAATGACTTCACGCCCATCGCCAACATGGTGTTTGCACCTTATGTGATTGTCAGCGCAAGAAACCTGGGCTTTAACAATTTGAAAGACCTGGTTCAATACGCCAGTGCACACCCAGGCAAATTGGCCATTGGCAACTCGGATGTGGTGACCCGACTGGGTGCGGAAATGTTCAGCCAAGCTGCCAACATTCAATTGACCCATATCACCTACAAAGGCGGTGGTCCCGTTGCCACAGATGTTTTGGGTGGCCATCTGCCCTTGGGCTTGGTCACACCTGTGACCATCACAGGTTTTTATAAAGACAAAAAGCTCGATGCGTTAGCGGTAACCTCACCCAAGCGCATCAGCAGTTTGCCTGATGTCCCCAGCGTGTCCGAAGCCTTGGGACTGAGTGGTTTCGACTCTCAAACTTGGTTTGCACTCGCAGGTCCAGCAGGCATGCCACGCCCAGTGGTTGAGCGCTTGAGCAAAGCCATTGCCCAAGTGTTGGCCATGCCTTCTATTCGCGACCGATTGATTGCCATGGGTCTTGAACCCGCCACCGACACCAGTCCTGAGGGCATGGCCCAACTGATGAAAAATTTTGCTCAGCGAAATTTGGCTTTGATCGAGTCTGCAAAAATCAAACCAGAGTGAGCAGGGGGTGCTCCGTCAGCACCCACCATTTGCCTTATTGTTTTTTATCGGGGGACCAAGGTGTCGAAAATGATTTCAACCATCTCGACATAGCTCAGCAATAAACCCCAGGCCAGGACACCACCCAGACCGCCCAAAACAACGCAAAACCAATATTGCAGTGCCCATGCCGCATACGTGCCCAGGGCAAGCAAACCCCACCCGACCAGTGCTGCCACAGTTTTGCCGTGGCGGCGCACCAGGCCCAACACCGGATAGTGGGGCATGCCTTGTGAATCAGTCATAAAAATCCATTTAAAGAAAAGTCAGTAGAGCCAGGTGAACTGTTCAGGGCTTTAAGCCCAAGGATGTGACAAAGGCAGACATGGATTTGGTTTCACGGGCAATCAGTTCTTTTGCCTCTGGGGTTGAACTGCCCAAGGGTATTGCACCCATGTCGTTGAATTTTTGCAAAACTGCAGGTGATTTGACCATTTGTTTGATCTCCCGATTGAGTTTATCCACCACCTCAGCTGGGGTGCCCTTGGGTGCAGAGACCGCCCACCAGATTGAAGTCATGTACCCAGGCAGCCCGGCCTCAGCTGCGGTGGGGATGGATGGCAAAGATAGCGCTCGGCGATCATCCGAAATGGCCAAAATTTTGACGCTACCTGATGCATGGTGTCCTGCCAACCCACCAGTGGTCAAGGTTGCAAACATCACATCAATTTGGCCACCCAAAAGTGCAACCATGGCAGGTCCAGCCCCTTTGAAGGGCACATGGACAATATCGGTTCCGGTGATGTTTTTGAATATCTCCCCAGCCAAGTGGTTTCCAGTACCCGAGCCGCCAGAACCAAAATTGAGTTTGCCAGGGGACGCCTTTGCCAACTGTATGAATTCAGCCAGGGTCTTGACGTTCAATCGGCTCGACACCGTGACGGCAAAAGGCGTTTTAAAAATCAACCCAATGTGTTCAAAGCCTTCCACTGGATCAAAAGGCAGGTTGTTGTAAAGAGCCGGAAACGATGTTTGCACACTGTTGCTGATCAGCAAACGGTGTCCATCCGGCGCAGACCTCGCCACATTGGCATAAGCGATGGTTGCCCCACCACCAGCAATGTTTTCCACCATCACAGTTTGCTTTGTGCTTTCGCGCAACTGCTGGGCAAACAAGCGGGCCGTGAAATCGTCGCCACCCCCGGGCGGAGAGACAGCCACCACCGTGATCGGCTTGGACGGATAGCCATCGGCCATGGCCACAGAAGAAATCGCCGCCGCAATCCCCCATGCTGCAATTTTGGCAACCAACCGGATGGCAATAAATATTTGGGTCAATCGATGCACGTCATGCTCCTAGGTGTTCTATTTATGTCCCGATTGAATATCGCATCAAGGATCCAGACTGCTCATGCGGGTATTCCCTATTTAGGCTCTGCAATGTGATGAGCATGCATCCGTTATGCTGAATCAGACCTCATTCGATGACAAGATCGAATGAAATACATACATTTTGTTGGATCATCATTGAACTTAAAGGACCCTGGGATGAAAGAGGAAACGTTTGATGTGCTCGTCATTGGTGGCGGCGGCTCAGGCCTGGCTGCGGCCAGCGAGGCGGCTCGCCATGGCGCCAAGGTCCTGCTGATCGAAAAAAACGCCCAACTGGGTGGAAGTACCGCTTGGTCTGTCGGTTCAGTGTCGGCCACACAAACGCGGCATCAACACAAAGCGGGCATCTTTGATGACTGTCCTGATTGGCACTTTGAAGACCTGGGTAAATTTGCGGGACCTTTGGCGGAGCGAGACAACCTAGGCCTGCGGCGCATCTTGGTTGATGAATCGCCCGCCATGTTTGAATGGCTGATGCAAAGTGGCTTGGTTTTTTTGGGGCCTGCCAGCGAACCGCCACACCGGCTGCCACGGATGCACAACGTTGTGCCAGGCTCAAAAGCGTACCCGTATCACTTGGGACGTCTGTGCAGAAGTCTTGGTGTGAACTTTCGCTTTTCCACACGCGCCACTTCCTTGCGCCTGTCCAATGGCAAAGTGCAAGGCGTGGAAGCCATCGACGCCAATGGCGATCATGTATTTTTCCGCGCCAGCAAGGCCGTGGTGCTCTCTAGCGGAGATTACAGCGCCGGACGTGACCTCAAAATGAAATTGGCCACCCCTGCAGCGGCAGCGTGTGAAGCGGTCAATGTCACCAACACGGGTGATGGCCACAGCATGGCCATGGCCATAGGAGCGCAAGTGGTCAATGGCGACTTGGTCCATGGACCCATCATGCGCTTTATCCCACCCAAGCAACCTACTTGGATCGCCAAGCTGCCACCGCATACATGGCTGGGTCATGCCGCCGTATTGGCCATGACCTATTTGCCCAACTTTTTGGTGCGCCCCATTTTGATGAGCTTCATCACAACGGCACTGGGGCCTGACCCTGGCTTATTCAAGGCCGGCGGGGTACTCATTAACCGACGCGGACAGCGTTTCGTCGACGAAATGAACAAGCCCGCGCTGGCATTGGCTGAGCAAGACCAAGGCATTGGTTACATTGTGTTGGATGCAAGCATGGCAAGCCGATTCACAGCTTGGCCTCATTTTGTGTCAACAGCCCCCAATGTGGCGCATGCCTATTTGCCCGATTACCGCCGCAATCGGCGCGATGTCTACCATCAAGCCAGTTCCGTTGAAGAATTGGCTGTTCAACTTGGAATGGACGAAAACACATTGCGGCAAAGCCTGCAAAGCGCCGGACATGCGGGCCAAGCCCTCACGCAAGCGCCTTTTGTCGCATTGGGACCGGTGAAAAGCTACATGGTGCTGACCGATGGTGGCCTCAAAGTGAGCGACCGACATGAAGTTATCGGCAGCGATGGGCAACCCATTGCAGGATTATTTGCTGTTGGGTCAGTTGGCCAAGGTGGTCTTTTGCTTTATGGCCATGGACACCATTTGGGCTGGGCGTTTGTATCCGGTCGCAGAGCGGGACGCTTTGCTGCGGCTTATTCTTGCGACTAAAAGCAGCACATGGCATCGGGTGTTCGTCCTAAGCGAATTTATTTCGCGTTGCGCCACCTTCAATGGGAAGGCGACACCTTCAAACAGCGATGGCGACAACATGGGCAATTGGCCATGCAGTTCATGGCGGAACAATCTTGGGCGCATGTGGATCGCTATGTCCATGGGGACCGAATCCATCTGCAAGGCTTTCCAAGCTCAGGGCTGGCTTATGACGGAATGGGCATTGTCTATTTCAAAAGCAAATGGTCCCGCGAACAGCACTTGTCCAATGCAAATGCACGCAACATATTGCTTCTTGATGAGGACGAAACCTTTGCCCATCGCGTCAATCAACACGGCATGGTTTGCCAAGAAAATGTCTTTGAAGGCGGCCCAAATCCAATATTTAAATGGGTGCAGGTTTACAAAGCCAGTGCAGGTTGTTCATTGAGCATGCTGGATCAATATTTGCGCGTCCATCGCGAGTCCCTGCTGTCGGGTTCTCATTCAGAGGTTCAAAGTTGGATTGAAAACCGACCACTTCCGCCGGAGTCAGGCGCTGGATGGGGACTCCAGGCGGATGCCATCGTGGAAATTGGATTTCAATCCATCGAGGCCATTCAAAGCTTGCTAGAAAGGACCCCAGATGTGAGCCCTAGCGCAAACCCGTCAATAACTTGCACCCTCAACATGCTGGTTCAAGACCATGAACTCAAGGGCGCTGCCAAGCCATGAAACAATTGGTTTTGCCAGAAGGTGACTTCGAGGTTTTCAAGGGTGCTGTTGTAGCTGACCTTTTGCTCGCCCAGTTTGGAGATGCCTTGCGCTGTCTCCACCTTGCGGGTGATTTCCATGACCATCACCGATGAGGCGTCGGCATTGACGTGAAACGACACCACCTCGCGCACCGAGCTGAAATAAGGTTTGTACTGGGCCCAGGCCGGCGCGGCGGCACTGGCGCCCAGCACGACAGCCAAGGCACAGCGCCGCCAGCAGGGCAAATTGATGATTCGTATCCAACGCATGGGGTTCAACTCCATTCCACAAAAAACTCGGCCCGCACGGACTTGCCTCGGGTGATGGCATAGCCCGAATATTGTGGCCGGGGCTCGCTTTGTTGCCACATGTCAGCGCTTTCTGGATTTGAGGATGAGTTGCAGCAAAAGGCTCAGGGTTGCGTAAAACATGGTTCAGTCC
>CANJUS010000006.1:0-12548 GCA_947477505.1 Comamonadaceae bacterium
CAAACCGTCCAATTCATGGATGGGTTCGCGATCGAATTGCTCGGGCAAGACCAGGGTCACACCCACACCCGAACGCATGGGGCCACCTTGCCAGACGGCTTGACTCAAGTCGCGCTGCAAACAAGCCTGCACGGCTTGGGCATCGGCAAAACGGGTGTTGTTGAAACTGTTGAGGTAGAGCTTGAGCGACTTGCTCTCCACCAAATGGGTGCTCTCGCAAGGCACCACCATGCGCGCCATGGCAATTTGGGGTTTACCGCGCAAGTTAAGCCAACTGAGCTCATAAGCGGTCCACAAATCGGCCCCGACAAAAACGGGTTTGTCCCCCACACCAATGCTTTGGCGTTGGGTCGACCGACTCAGCGGATACAACAAGTCGGGCGAGTACTGGTCCACATAGGTGGACGCTTTGCCCAACTGCGAGTGTTCAGGGATGTTCATGTAAAAAAGGGATCAGCGCGTCAATGATGGATTGGACCACGGGTGGCGGCAAATCGTGGCCCATGCCCTCCACGCCCACCATGCGTGCACCTGCGATGCGTTGAGCGGTGTCTTCACCACACGCATAAGGCACCAAGGGGTCGGCCTTGCCGTGAATGACCAAGGTGGGGGCGGTGATTTGGTGCAACAAACTGGCGCGATCGGTATCGGTCATCACGGCATGCATTTGACGCGCAATGCCGCCGGGTCGGTAACTGCGCTCCACGCTGACCGTGACCATGGTTTTGAGCAGACCAGCATCGGTCGGATACAACGGGCTGGACACCGCGGTCAAAAACTTCATCGTGTGTTCAATGGCCCCTTGCACGCCAGCCTGTTCAGGCTTGCCCAACAACAACTGCATCACTGTGGCATCTGGCATGGGCAAGTGCGGCGCCCCACTGCTGCTCATGATGCTGCACAGACTGGCCACCCGATGGGGTGCTTGCAAGGCCACCCGTTGGGCGATCATGCCACCCATGCTCATGCCCAGAACGTGGGCGCGCGGCACGTGCAAAGCGTCCAATACGCCCAGGGCATCCAATGCCATGTCTTGCAAGCTGTAAGCCGGCTTGGATGGAAATCCAAAATGCGTTCTAAACCCCTGCCACAACAAATTGGGCACACCCGCCTGATCAAAATGGGTGGACAAGCCAGCGTCGCGGTTGTCAAACCGGATGACCCGAAAACCTGCGTTGCGCAAGGCGCGCACAAAGCCTGGCGGCCATGCAATCAACTGCATGCCCATGCCCATGATGAGCAACACCACCGGTCGATCTGTCTCGCCGCTGTCGTCGAGCTCAATTTCAATGCGGTTGGCAGCAATGCGCATGGTCAGTGAACCAGCGATCAAGCGGGGGAGTTGCGGCGAAACACCAGGCTGTCGGCTTGGGACACATCAGGGGCAAACACATAACCCTCTAGGTTGAAATTTTGCAGACCCTTGACCGATTTGATTTGATGCTCAATGGCATAACGCGCCATCAAACCCCTCGCCCGCTTGGCAAAGAAGCTGATGATTTTGTACTGCCCGTTCTTAAAGTCTTGGAACACGCATTCAATCACGCGCGCTTGCAACACCTTGCGGTCCACCGCTTTGAAATATTCAAGAGATGCCAAGTTGACGATGACCGGGTCTTTGTCAGTTGCAAGGTGGGCGTTTAAGTGTTCCGCGATTTGCGAGCCCCAGAATTGGTACAGGCTATTGGTTTTGCCGTGCTTGAGCGCGGTGCCCATTTCCAAACGATAGGCTTGCATCAGATCAAGGGGGCGTAAAACACCGTATAAGCCACTCAGAATGGCCAGGTGATCTTGCGCCCACAACAGATCTTTGGGCTTCAAACTCTTGGCGTCCAAGCCTTCATACACATCGCCATTGAAAGCGAGCACGGCGGGCCGGGCGTTGTCCTCGCTGAACGCTGTCGACCAAGCCTTGTAACGATCCACATTGAGGCGGGCCAAGGCCTCACTGAGGTCCATCAAGGCGGCGATTTGCTTGGGCGTCTTCTTTTTCAAGGTGCTGATGAGTGCCGCCGACTGCGCCACAAACTGCGGCGCACTGGCGGTCACCGGTGGCAACGGGGTTTCGTAATCGAGTGTTTTGGCGGGGGACAGCAGGAACAGCATGGGGGGATTATTTCAAATCTCCAGCCAATGACGCCAAGGCATCTTCAGCGATCTGTGTGTGTGCTGGGTAGTTGGTGTGGTCACAGCCCAATTTCACCGCAGCACCAGCCTGAATGGCCGCCTTGGTGACAGCGTCAAACTCAAACCGCACAAAGTGAACCGCCGAGGTTTTTTCGTCGTTTTCGCGTTCCAGGTCTTCATCGGCAATGGCGTAAACACGGGCATGGCCTTCGACCTCGATGAACATGCGGTCTTCCACGCCAATGAGACGGGCCAATTCACGTTTGCGTTCGTTGACGTCGGGGTACTCGATCAACATGGTGGCTTTCCAGTTGCTGCCTTCAGGCACCAACGGCGCATAGGCATCTATTTCTTGTTGAATGCCCTCTTCTTCGAAGATTTTTTCAATCCGCAACATCTCTTGAATTTGGTAGCGAATGGTGGTTTCGCTTTCAAACTGCAAGGTGATGTGTTCGCCCAAATGCACCGATCGCTGTTTGCGGTGCGCCAGCACCTCGGCCTTGTGGGCCTTGCGAAATTTGCTGTAGGCCTCCAAAGTCATGAGGCTGTCTGGGGTGATGTTTCCGGTGAGTTGCATGTGAATCTTTCAAAAATTTGGAGTCTGACCCCAATCACTTCAATCCGTAGGCCTTGGCCACCAGGCTCAAGGGATGCTGAAGTTCGGGCACGGCCTGGCCACTGGCCTCAAAGCCTTGGGCAATGTGGTGCCCCCCCAGGGGGCAGTCGGAGCTGATGTAGTCGGGCTTGCTGCCATCTTTCATGTTCGCCATGGCTTTCACCACGGGCTTGCCAATTTTCATGGCGTAAGCATGGGTGGCTTTTTTCACGCCATAGGTGCCAGCATGACCAGAACAGCGCTCGATGGTGTTGATCGTGGTGTGGGGGATCATCTTGAGCATCTCTTCAGTCTTTTTGCCGATGTTTTGCACCCGACCGTGACATGGGATTTGATAGCTGATGTTGCCCAGACTCTCGGGGAATTCTGTTTTGAGCAAGCCATCGCGTTTGCGCGCCATCAGGTACTCAAACGGATCCCACATGTGGTCTTTGACCAATTGTGTTTCAGCGTCGTTGGGGTACATCAGGGGCAGTTCTTGTTTAAACATCAAAGTGCAAGACGGCACCGCACTCAAGATGGCATAACCCTCACGGGCGTATTTGGCCAAAATGGGAATGTTGATTTTTTTGTTGTCGTCTACCGACTTCAAATCACCCAACTCCAGTTTGGGCATGCCGCAGCATTTCTCTTTGGACACCAACTCGTAAGGGATGTCGTTGTGGTCAAGGATTTTCAGCAAATCCATGCCAATGCCTGGCTCGTTGTAGTTGACATAGCAGGTTGCATAAATGACGACCTTGCCGGGTGTTTTTTCGCCGTTCACCACTTTGTGGGCTTTGGCCTTGGGGGCCACGCTGCGGAACTTTTTACTGGCCAATTCGGGCAACCATGCGTCTTTGTCCACACCCAACGCGGACTCCATGACCGAACGGGCAGCCTTGGTTTTGTTGATTGCATTGACTGCTTGAACCACGATTGGGATGCCGGCAAATTGACCGTGCACATCGGTGGAGGCCAGCAGTTTTTCGCCGGCGGACACATCGCCTTTGTTGAACTTGATGGCCTTGGCCCGCAGCATGGTGTGGGGGAAATCCAGGTTCCATTCGTGCGGCGGCACATAGGGACATTTGGTCAGGTAGCACAGGTCGCACAAATAGCACTGGTCGACCACTTTCCAGAAGTCTTTTTTGTCCACGCCATCGAGTTCCATGGTCGGGCTCTCATCGACCAAATCAAACAGGGTGGGGAAAGACCCACACAAGCTCACGCAACGGCGACAACCGTGGCAAATATCAAAAATGCGCTCCATCTCATTCAAGCACGACTCTTCGTTGTAGAAGTCCGGGTTGAGCCAATCGAGCGGATGGCGTGTGGGTGCTTCAAGGCTGCCTTCGCGTGCCATGTTGGATCCTTCAAAAAGTGGGGGCTGAGAAAGAAAACTTCTCAAGATGGTTCAGTACTCAGGGAGGGGCGCTGGGCCATGTGTGCCCAACGCCCAACCCTCAGTGCTGAGGCAAGATCAATCGACCAATTCGGCCAATGCCTTGGCGTAGCGATTGGCGTGTGAACGCTCGGCCTTGGCCAAGGTTTCAAACCAATCGGCGATTTCGTCGTGGCCTTCGTCGCGAGCGGTTTTGGCCATGCCAGGGTACATGTCGGTGTACTCGTGGGTTTCGCCAGCCACTGCGGCTTTCAGGTTGTCACGGGTCGCGCCAATGGGCAGGCCAGTGGCGGGGTCGCCGCACTGCTCCAACCACTCCAGGTGGCCGTGGGCGTGCCCGGTCTCACCTTCGGCGGTAGAACGAAACAGCGCTGCCACGTCGTTTTGACCTTCAATGTCGGCTTTGTTTGCGAAATACAAGTAACGGCGGTTGGCCTGGGACTCGCCTGCGAAGGCGGCCTTGAGGTTGTCTTCCGTCTTGGAGCCTTTGAGTGCTGCCATGAGAAATCTCCTAGGGTTGATAAATCGCTTCGACACAGCATGCATCGAAGACTCGCAAGGTTACTAGCAATGAACCCATTCCGTCTAATGGGTTGTTTCAATGTTCTCGATTGTCTTTTGCTATCAACCGCTCACAAAACATCAAAATAACCAATGATTCCTTTGGTTTGGTTCTTTTTGCAGGGCATCTGAACCAACAAAAAATTGACCCTGATGTGAGCATGGATTAGGATGGGTCGGCAGAAAAAGTCACAAACTCACAAGGAGACGCCATGCAAACAGCCACCGCCATGTCCACCCACCGGGCCCCATTGCCCGCACCTGCGCCCATCCAGCAATTGCACCATTACGCCTACCGCGCAAAAGACGCAGAAGAAACGCGTCATTTTTACGAAGATATTTTGGGTTTGCCGCTGTACCACATCATCCAAAGTGACCATGTCCCCAGCACCGGCGAATACTGCCCATACACCCACATTTTTTTCCGACTGCAAGATGGTTCTTTCATTGCGTTTTTTGATCTTGGCGACGACCAAGGCGCCGACCCGTCTGCGAACACACCGGCCTGGGTCAACCACATTGCCTTTCGGGTCAGCCAAGTCAGCGACCTCGAAGACACCATGGCGCGCCTCAAAGCCCATGGGGTGGATGTGATTGGGGTCACCGACCACCACATCTTCAAAAGCATTTACTTCTTTGACCCCAATGGCATTCGGTTAGAGTTGACGGCGCAACTGGCCGATGAGTTTCAAATGATGCAAGAAAGCACCACCGCCCACGCGCGGCTGCAAGAGTGGAACTCCCGCAAAGCCCAGTGGCGCATGGATCGCGCCAGTGGCAAGGCCCCAGCAGCACTGAAACCACAACAAAACGACCGCCCTGAATTCAACCGCCCAGCGAGCACATGACCCCCCACAACCCGATGGCCCCAGCGGGGCACACCAATGGTTACGAGTTCACCCAAGGCACGGGGTACGAACTGCCGCAATACCCATTTGTGGCTCCCCCTGAGCTGAATTCACCCAAGCGGGTGCGCCACCCTGTGGTGGTGGTGGGCGCAGGCATCACAGGCCTCACACTGGCTTGCGGCTTGGCCCAACTGGGTGTGCCAGCGGTGGTGCTGGACGAAGACAACACCGTGGGTGTCAAAGGCGCATCTTCGCGGGGAATTTGCTATACCCAAAAGTCCCTGGAAATATTTCATCGCCTGGGCATATACGAGCGCATCAAAGCAAAAGGGATCGAGTGGAGCGTGGGCCGCACTTTTGCTGGGCATGACGAAGTTTTTTCGTTCGACTTGAGCCAACAAAGCCAGTTCAATTTGAGCGACCAACCACCCTTTATCAATATCCAGCAGTTTTACATCGAGGGCTACTTGGTCGAGCGCATCCACGAGATTCAATCCACCCACACCCATGTGGACTTGCGCTGGCGCTCTCGGGTGGTGGGCTTTTCCCAAACCGATGACGTGGCCATCTTGGAGGTGGAAACACCAGTTGGCCGCTACCAAATAGAGGCCGAACATGTGATCGATGCCACCGGATCGCACACACCGTTTCACGCTTGGTGCCAAGCCAGCATGGATGCCAAACGGGGTGACGACCGCTGGTGTATCGCCGATGTGCGCTTCAAAAACACACCCCCCACAGAGCGCCACACCTGGATAGAAGCCCCCTTCAATGAAAACAGGGCCGTTTGGCAGCACCTGATGGGCGACCAAGTGTGGCGCATCGATTACCAAATGGCCCCCAACACCGACCCCGCCTACGCCAGCCGCGAAGACGTGGTGCGCGAGCGCTTGCAACGCCAATTTGGGCCGAATGTAGATTGCGAAATCGTGTGGGTGGGGCCATATGCCTACAAATCTCAATGCCTGCATCAATTGCGCGTGGGCCGTGTATTTTTTGCCGGCGACACGGCCAAAGTGGTCAGCCCGTTTGGGGCCCGCGGGGGCAATACGGGCATAGCCGACGCAGATAACTTGGCTTGGAAGCTGGCTGCCTTGGTTCGAAGTGAAGCTCCACCGCAACTGCTGCAAAGCTACAACGACGAGCGACTGCAAGCCGCCCAGGTCAATGTCTTGGTCACGCAGCGCACCGCCCGCTTTTTGCGTCCCGCTGATGGCGCAGAGCGTTTGTTTCGCCATGCCGCCATTGCCTTGGCCAAACGACACGCCTTTGCCAGGCCCTTGGTCAATACCGGGCGCATGGCCGAAGCCAACACCTATCAGCGCTCAGGCGTGTGTGACGGCAGCGGTGGTGTGTCGGTGCAAAACGTGCGGTTTCAATGGGCTTCGGGTGAACGCGCTTGCCTCAATGACTTGCTGCGCTGGAGCAATGGCCAACTGCTGCTGCTGTTGTTTGGGACCATCTCAACGCCAGAGTTGAAAAGACTGTTGCAACTCACCCCATACGCACCCTTGCGCGCCGTTCAGGTGCTGACGGCCAAGGACCAGGCGCAAGCATTGGAGCATGTGCGCGACCCCGTGCAACGGTTGCGTCAAGCGTGCCACGCCAGCTCGTCACGTTGGGCCTTGGTGCGCCCAGATGCCTATTTGGCCGCCACTGGCCAGGCTCTGGATGGCCGGTTGGTGCATGCCGTGGCCAAAGCCTTGGCCATGTCTGACTGACACCCGACGACCCTTGGCCAGACAAAACTTGCTTTTTCAGGGATGATGCACGCCTTGTACCCAACCACTGTGGAAAAACCATGACCACCGAACTGACCATTGACTTCGTCTCTGACATCGCTTGCCCTTGGTGCGCCGTGGGTCTGGGCGCATTGGAGCAAGCCCTTCAACGCTTGGAAGGTGAAATCAGCGCCCAACTGCACTTTCAGCCCTTTGAACTCAACCCCCAAATGTGGCCAGGCGGCCAAGACCTGGGTGAACACCTGACCGATAAATACGGCTCTACTCCCGAGAAGCAAGCCCAAACCCGCGCCATGATCACCCAGCGCGGCGCCGAAGTGGGCTTTAGCTTCCACCCAGATGGGCGCGGACGGGTGTACAACACATTTGACGCCCATCGATTGCTGCATTGGGCCGGGCTAACGGGCCCAGCAGGCGCTCAACATGCCTTGAAAAAAGCTTTTTTGGCCTCTTACCAGGGCCGGGCCGAGGCCATCGAGTCGCACGATGTCATGCTTGCGGCCGTGCGTGAAGCGGGGCTTGACGTTGAGCAAGCCCGCAGCGTTTTGCAAAGCGATGCCCATGCGCAAGATGTTCGCGACGCCGAGCAGTACTACATGCAAGCGGGCATTCGTTCTGTGCCAGCGATCATCATCAACAAAAAACACCTCATCTCGGGCGGTCAACCGGCCGACGTTTTTGAGCAAGCCCTGCGCCAAATCGCCCAACAAGAAGCCATGGCTTGAAAGCGCCGCCTTGGTCTGACTCTGGCAGGCTCAGTCGGACGGGTGCCCCCCTGGCCAAGGCATGCAGTGGCCTCGCTAAAATGCGATCTTCCCTTGTGCCTCTGCACGCCTCAACCTGGCCGTGAACACCCTCCCCCCTATGAGCAACCCACCCGCGCAACCCGGCTTAGACAGCCTGTCCAAATCCTTTGAACCAGCCGCCTTGGAAGCCCATTGGGGCCCCGAGTGGGAACAACGTGGCTACGGCGTCGCAGGTTTTCGCGGCACAGGCCAGCCGAAAGCGGACCAAGCCTCTTTCGCCATCCAACTCCCGCCCCCCAATGTGACCGGCACTTTGCACATGGGCCATGCGTTCAACCAGACCATCATGGACAGTCTGACGCGTTACCACCGCATGCGTGGTTTCAACACTGTGTGGATTCCAGGCACCGACCACGCAGGCATCGCCACGCAAATTGTGGTGGAGCGTCAATTGCAAGGCCAAGGCATCAGCCGCCACGACATGGGGCCTACACCCACTGAAGCAAGAAAAAACTTCATCAGCAAGGTTTGGGAATGGAAAGAGCAGTCGGGCAACACCATCACCCAACAAATGCGCCGCATGGGCGACAGCGTGGACTGGACCCGAGAGTACTTCACCATGGACGACAAGTTGTCGCCGGTGGTGACCGACACCTTTGTGAAACTCTACCAACAAGGGCTGATTTACCGAGGCAAGCGCTTGGTCAACTGGGACCCTGTGCTGATGAGCGCGGTGTCTGACCTCGAAGTAGAGAGCACCGAGTCCGAAGGCAAGATGCACTACATCTGCTATCCGTTTGCCAATGGCCCCCAACGCATTGATGGCGTGGAACAACAAGGCATGACGATTGCCACCACCCGCCCTGAAACCATGATGGCTGACGGCGCATTGGCGGTCCATCCTGAAGACGAGCGGTACAAACACCTGGTGGGACAAATGGTGGATCTGCCTTTGTGCAATCGTCAAATTCCCATCATTGCCGATGACTTTGTGGACCGCGAGTTTGGCTCGGGCTGCGTGAAGATCACGGGTGCGCACGACTTCAACGACTACGCCTGTGCACAGCGCCACAACCTGCCGCTCATCACCATCTTCACCTTGGATGCCAAGGTCAACGAGAACGGCCCTGCCGCCTACCAAGGCATGGACCGCTTTGAAGCGCGCAAAGCCGTCAACCGTGATTTGGAAGCCATGGGTTTGATGCTGGACATCAAACCCCACAAGATGATGCTGCCCATTTGCGCTCGCACAGGCCAAGTGGTGGAACCCATGTTGACCGACCAGTGGTTTGTCGCCATGAACAAGGTCAGCCCCCAAGACCCCACAGGCAAAAGCATTGCGCAAAAGGCCATTGACGCGGTGCATTCGGGTGAAGTGAAGTTTGCCCCTGAAAACTGGATCAACACCTACAACCAATGGATGAACAACATCACCGATTGGTGCATTTCGCGTCAACTCTGGTGGGGTCATCAAATTCCAGCTTGGTATGACGAAGAGGGTCAGGTCTATGTGGCGCACAACGAAGCCGATGCACAAGCTCAGGCACCAGGTAAAAAGTTACGTCGCGATGAAGATGTGTTGGACACCTGGTACTCCAGCGCCTTGGTGCCATTCAGTACCTTGGGTCAAGATGCACGCGACCAAGATTTGTACCTGCCCTCCAGCGTGCTGGTGACCGGCTACGACATCATCTTCTTCTGGGTCGCCCGCATGATCATGATGACAACGCACTTCACAGGTCAAGTGCCCTTCAAGCATGTCTACATCCACGGCCTGGTGCGCGACGCCCAGGGCAAGAAGATGAGCAAGTCCGAAGGCAATGTGCTGGACCCCGTGGACTTGATCGATGGCATAGCGCTGGATCCCTTGCTCGACAAACGCTCCCAAGGTTTGCGCAAACCCGAAACCGCGCCTCAAGTGCGTAAGAACACGCAAAAAGAATTTCCCGACGGTATCCCCGCTTATGGCGCAGATGCCTTGCGCTTCACTTTTGCGGCCCTGGCCAGTGTGGGGCGCAGCATCAATTTCGACAGCAAACGCTGCGAGGGTTATCGCAACTTTTGCAACAAGCTGTGGAACGCAACCCGCTTTGTGTTGATGAACTGCGAAGGTCAAGACTGCGGCCTGATGGAACACACCAAAGCCGAATGCGCGCCTGGTGGCAAGGCGCATGGCTATATGCATTTCAGCCAAGCAGACCGTTGGATTTCGTCCGTTTTGCAGCAAGTTGAAGCCGATGTGGCCAAAGGGTTTGCGGAATACCGATTGGACAATGTGGCCACCGCCATTTATGAATTTGTCTGGAACGAGTATTGCGATTGGTATTTGGAAATTGCCAAAGTACAAATCCAAACAGGTGGCGATGCAGAGCAACGGGCGACACGACGCACCCTGATTCGCACCTTGGAAGCCATTTTGCGTTTGGCCCATCCCATCATTCCTTTCATCACCGAAGCGTTGTGGCAAAAGGTGGCGCCCGTGGCAGGCATGCCTGGGGAATCGGTCAGCATCGCGCGTTACCCCGAGGCGCAACCCAACAAAATCGATCCGCAGGCCATCGCCCACGTGAACCAACTCAAAGCCTTGGTGGACGCCTGTCGCAATTTGCGCGGCGAAATGAATGTGTCACCTTCGACCCGCATGCCCATGTTTGCATTAGGACAAGCCGATTTCATGCGTGCCAATGCACCTGTGCTGCAAGCCTTGGCCAAACTCAGTGAAGTCAAGGTGTTTGACGACGAAGCCACTTGGCAAACTGCGGCCCAAGCAGCGCCCGTGGCTGTGGTGGGTGAAACCCGCTTGTGCTTGTTCATGGAAGTGGACGTGGCGGCAGAAAAAATTCGCCTGGGCAAAGAAGTGGCACGATTGCAAACTGAAATCGCCAAGGCCAATGGCAAGCTCGGCAACGAGGCCTTTGTGGCCAAAGCCCCGCCTGCTGTCATCGCACAAGAGCGCCAGCGCGTGGCAGACTTTGAAGCCACGTTGACGAAAATCCAAGGCCAATTGCAGCGACTGGGATAATTGGGGTCAGAACCCCATTTCTCACCATGACACATACCCTTCTCAAAGCTGTTTTTCCTGTGGCCGGATTGGGCACGCGTTTTTTGCCCGCCACCAAGGCCAGCCCCAAAGAAATGCTGCCCGTGGTGGACAAGCCACTGATTCAGTACGCGGTAGAGGAAGCCTACGAGGCGGGCATCCGACACATGATTTTTGTCACCGGTCGCAGCAAGCGTGCCATTGAAGATCATTTCGACACCGCCTACGAGTTGGAGGCCGAGTTGCAAGCCGCTGGCAAAAGCGCCTTGCTCGAAGCGGTGCGCAGTGTGCAGCCCGCAGACATGGTTTGCTCTTATGTGCGCCAATCACACGCCTTGGGATTGGGCCATGCAGTGCTGTGCGCCGAGGCCTTGGTGGGCGATGCACCCTTTGCAGTTTTGCTGGCCGACGACTTGATGCGCGGACCAAGCGGCGGGCCTGGGGTGCTGCAGCAAATGGCCCAAGTCCATGCCATCCATGGTGGATCGGTTTTGGCGGTGCAAGAAGTGCCGTTGGAGCAAGTCAACCGCTACGGCATCGTGGCCGGCGTCACCCACGCCAATGGCTTGATTGATGTGCAGCAAATGATTGAAAAACCGACACCCGACAAAGCACCTTCGCGCATGGCGGTTTCTGGGCGCTATATATTGACCCCTGCGGTGTTTGACAGGATCCGCGCCGGTGGCCGAGGCGCCGGTGGAGAAATTCAACTCACCGATGGCATTGCAGGCTTGATTGGCCACGAAAAGGTCTGGGGCTACCCCTACCAAGGACAACGCTACGACTGCGGCAGCAAGTTGGGTTTTTTACAGGCCACCGTGGAACTGGGCTTGACCCACCCACAAGAAGGCGCCGCCTTTAGCGCCTACCTCAAACAATTGAAGATTTAATCTCACCCGTTGCCTGCTTGAGCAGCAAAGCGGCAGAGACCTCAGCGCCGCTTGAGGGTGTGGATGAATTCATTGCCCACGGTTTGCTGCGCCATCAACTCATTGCCCGTTTGTTTGGCAAAGGCTGCAAAGTCGCGCAAAGACCCCTGATCGGTCGAAATCACCTTGAGCAATTGGCCACTTTGCATGCCATTGAGGGCCTTTTTGGCTTTCAAAATGGGCAGCGGGCAATTGAGCCCACGGGTGTCGAGTTCTTGATCGATCTGCATGTCGTCATTCCAAACTTTGTGCGGCGCGCTCTTCCCAACTCATGAAGCGCGGTTCTATGCCTTGCGTGCGCAGCCAGTCCCCAACTGCATAACCTGTGCCCGCTGGCCAACAAATCACATCTTTGGGTTCGTACAGTTTGTACTCTGCCAATTCGGGCGAGAGTTTAACCTCCCCCTCGGCCACGGCATGATAGGCAATGATGACTTGGTTCATGCGCTGAAAGTCATACACCCCCACCAAGCGCAAAGATTCGGTCTGTAGGTGGGTTTCTTCGGCAATCTCACGTCGGATGCCGTCTTCGGGCGACTCACCCGCCTCCATGAA
>CANJUS010000007.1:0-11912 GCA_947477505.1 Comamonadaceae bacterium
ATGCAACGCACCAGCGCCGAAATTGATTCGGGCTGCATTTACATCAGTGGCGCGGTGGAGTTTGATGACCGCCCCGGACCAGTGCGTGATGCATTGGCCAGTTCGGTGCAAACGTGGATGAAAGCCTTGGACCGCGCTGTGCGCATGGCCGTTGCCCAGGGCGATTTGGGTGAACACACCGATGCGGCGCAAGTGAGCTTTGAAATCCACGGCTTGATACTGGCCTCACACTATGAAGCGCGGTTTCTCAAAACAACCACCGCTTTGTCGCAAGCGCATCGCAGCTTTGAGCAAATATTGTTGCGCAATGCCGCGCCGCAGTGGGTGGGCGCGCCCACCCGGTCCAATTGACCACACCATCAAGCCACCCTGGTTAACACCCCGAACCCTAAGCCAACCTCTGATCCATTAATTAGGACACCATGCCCACCTACACCCCACCCCTTCGAGACATGCAATTTGTGTTGAATGAGTTGCTCCAAGTGCCACAGGTATTGAAAACCTTGCCTGCCCACGCAGAAACCGATGCCGACACCATCACAGCGGTGTTGGAAGAAGGGGGCAAATTTGCGGCCCAGGTCTTGTTTCCACTCAATGCCAGCGGCGATGAGCAAGGTTGCCATTGGGACCGTGACACGCACAAGGTGACAACGCCTGACGGCTTCAAAGAGGCGTTTGCCCAATTCGCGGCGGGTGGATGGACCGCGCTCAGTTGTGACCCGATTTATGGCGGACAAGGGCTGCCCATTGTGGTCAACCAATGTTTTTATGAAATGCTCAACAGTGCCAACCAGGCCTGGACCATGTACCCGGGCTTGACCCATGGCGCATATGAATGCTTGCACGCCCATGGCACACCCGAGCAGCAACAGATTTTTTTGCCCAAACTCACCAGCGGAGAGTGGACGGCCACCATGTGCTTGACCGAACCCCATTGCGGCACCGACTTGGGCTTGTTGCGCACCAAAGCCGAACCGCAAGCCGATGGTTCATACAAAATCACAGGCAACAAAATATTCATCAGTTCAGGTGACCACGACTTCGTCAACAACATCGTGCACCTGGTGTTGGCGCGCTTGCCCGACGCACCCGCAGGCAGCAAAGGCATCAGTTTATTTGTCGTCTCGAAACACCTGCTCGGCAGTCAAGGCCAGTTGGGCGCAGCCAACGGCATTTATTGCAGCGGTTTGGAGCACAAAATGGGCATCAATGGCAGTGCCACCTGCCAAATGACACTCGATGGTGCCGTGGGTCATTTGGTGGGGCAACCCCACAAGGGCCTGGCCGCTATGTTTGTGATGATGAACGCGGCCCGCATTGGCGTGGGCATGCAGTCCTTGGGTTTGACCGAAGTGGCCTATCAAAATGCCCTGGCCTATGCCAAAGAGCGCATTCAATCGCGCAGTTTGTCCGGCGTCAAAAGCCCAGACAAAGCAGCTGACAGCATCTTGGTGCACCCAGATGTGCGCAAAATGCTTCTCACCGCCAAAGCCTATGCCGAAGGTGGCCGTGCGCTGAGCCTGCACTGTGCCCTGCTGATCGATCAACAACTGAACCACCCAGATGAACAGGTGCGTGCCGATGCACTGGAAGAGGTGGCCATGCTGACCCCCATCGTCAAGGCATTTTTAACCGACAACGGCTGGATCGCTACCTCGGCGTGCTTACAGGTGCTGGGAGGCCATGGCTTTATCCGCGAGTGGGGCATGGAGCAATACGTGCGTGATGCGCGCATCAACATGATTTATGAGGGCACCAACACCATCCAAAGTTTGGACTTGTTGGGCCGCAAGGTGTTGGGCAACCAAGGGGCCACACTCAAAAAATGGGGCCAACGCATTGCAGCATTGGTGGCCGAGGAAGCGGGCAACGAAGAGATGAGCGCATTTGTGCAGCCTTTGGCCAAACTGGGTCAACAAATGACCACCTTCACCCAAGAAATTGGCATGAAGGCGCTGGGCAATGCCGACGAGGTCGGCGGTGCAGCGGTCGACTACATGCGCGTGGCCGGTCACTTGGTGCTGGGGTACTTTTGGGCCCGAATGGCGCAGTTGGCCCTGCGCCAAATTGCTGATGGCAACCGCGACCCTTTTTATACAGCCAAGGTACAAACGGCACGCTTTTACTTTGCCAAGCTGATGCCAGAAACCGCCAGCTTGATGCAAACCGCACGGGCCGGGGTGGATGTATTGATGGACACCGATGCCGCACTGGCCTAGGTCATTTCTTGTAGGGGCAACCATGTCAACAAAGTTTTCCTTTCCAGCCATGCTCATGTTGGGTTGGTGCATCACCGCCATGCCCGCCACGGCCCAGATCACGCCAGTGGGTGTGTGGCACACCATAGACGACCGCAGCAACGAGCCCAAAGGCGAGGTGATCATCACCGAGGTCGATGGTGTGATGGTGGGGCGGGTGGGCCGAGCACTCAAACCCGATCCCAAGGCCAAGCGCACATGCGAGGATTGCAAAGACGACCGCAAGAACCAAACCATTGTGGGCATGGAGATCATTCGCGGTGTCAAGAAAGAGGGCGCTGATGCCGTTTGGGCTGGTGGTGGAAAGATCCTCGACCCCAATGAGGGAAAGGAATACACGGTGCGGCTCACCCCTATAGAGGGAGGGCAAAAAATGCAAGTGCGCGGCTATATTGGCCCGTTTTACAGAACACAAGTTTGGCTGCGGGCACCCACCGAAACCGCTGACATCAAAAAGGACTGACCATGAGCGACATATTGATACACAGTGATGCAGGCGTCACCACATTGACCATCAACCGGGTCGATAAAAAAAATTCACTCACCGCGGCCATGTATGCCGCATTGGCCCAAGGCCTGGCGCAAGCCGCCCAAGACCCCAGCCAGCGGGTATTGGTCATCCAAGGCCATGAAACGGTGTTCAGTGCTGGTAATGATGTGGCTGATTTTTTGCATCAACCACCCACAGGCACCGATGCGCCAGTGTTTCATTTTTTACAAGGCATTGCCACCTTCCCCAAGCCCTTGATCGCCGCGGTGTGCGGCCCCGCGGTGGGTGTGGGAACCACCATGCTGCTGCATTGCGACTTGGTCTATGCGGGTGACAACGCGGCTTTTTCCTTGCCGTTTGTGAATTTGGGCTTGTGTCCTGAGGCAGCCTCCAGCCTGTTGCTGCCGCGTTTGATGGGGTACCAACGCGCGGCCGAGGCCTTGCTGCTGGGCGAACCCTTCATGGCCGAAGCGGCTTTGGAGGTGGGGTTGGTCAATCGCGTGTTGCCGCCCACCGAGGCCAATGCGTTTGCGCAGCAACAAGCGCGCAAACTCGCGGCCAAACCCCTGAGCAGTTTGACCGAGACCAAGCGCTTGCTCAAAAGCGCCCAAACCGCCGCTGTACTAGAGCGCATGCAAGAGGAAGGACAGGTTTTTCGGCGCATGCTCACCGAGCCTGCAGCCAAAGAGGCATTCGGTGCCTTCATGCAAAAACGCAAACCTGATTTTTCCAAGTTGTGATGCGCCACGGCCCTTGTTTGTCTGAAAACGACCTGAACCATCCCAACGCAGCATGAAAAAAACCACCGCTGCCCCCGTGGTGTTTGAGCCTGAGTTCATCGAGGGGCTCAAACTCATGTTTGAGCAAAAAATATGCTTTAACCGCTTGTTGGGCTTGCGGGTGGACCGGCTCTCACCCACCGAGGTCAGTTGCCACATCGCCATGCAACCCGATTTGATCGGGCACTACGGACATCAACGATTGCACGGCGGTGTGATTGCGTCATGCATGGATGGGGTGGCGGGCTTGGCCGTCATGGCGGCATTGGGGGCAAAGCACATGGACGACCCAGTGGCAAAGCGATTGCTTCGCTTTGACCGGGTGGGCACCATTGATTTGCGCGTGGACTATTTGCGCCAAGCCATCGGCGAGCGTTTTGAAGTGCGTGCCCAGGTATTGCGCATCGGGTCGCGGGTGGCCAATTTGCAAATGACTTTTTGGGGTGAGGGCGAAGTGCTGATTGCCACCGGTGCATCGGCCTTCATTGTCTCGTGATGGTGACAATAAAAAACCCCGCTGTATCAGCGGGGTTTGCGGACGATGGTGGGTCTATCAAGTCACTTGAAGTAATCCGATGTGACCTTCCACTTGCCGTCTTGGATTTGTGACAAGCGCGAGGCGTAGTTGCCCAAGCGCTTGTCTGGCCCAAAGGTCAGCTCAGGGCTGCCAAACATGTCCTTGGGGTAGACCATGGTGTCCATGGCTTTGATAAAGGCATCGGTGGTCAAGTTGGCACCGGCTTTGCGCGCAGCGGTGGCAAAGTTGTTGATGGCGCTGTAGCCATAGACAGAAAACACCGTGGGGTCATCGTTGAACTTGGTCTTGTATTTGGTGGCCCAAAAACGAATTGGCTGTGAGGCCTCATCCAGGTAAGGGTGCTGGGACGTCATGGCCGCATACAAGCCGTCCATCGCTTTGCCGCCCAGTTTGTGGATCAGGTCGGTATAAGCGGCCGAGGAACCCAGAAAAATGGGGTTAAAGCCTGTTTTGCGCGATTCGCCAATTGCGCCAATGGTTTCGCGAATGATGGTGCCCAACACCACCATTTCGCAACCCGTTGACTTGAGCTTGGCAATTTGCGAGGAGAAATCGGTGGCACCCCGTTTGTAGGTGGTGCGTTCGGTCAACTCCATGTTGATCGACTTCAAGCCTGCCTCTGCGCCACGCAAGACTTCCAATCCAAACTCATCGTCTTGGTACATCGTGCAAATTTTCTTGACGCCTTTTTCCTTGACCAGCATGGCGGTGGCCACCCGCACTTGGTCGTAGTAGGTTGCCGCAAAAGAATATTTCAAGCGGTGGAAGGGTTCAAACATCTCCCGCGCAGCGGTCACAGGGAAGAAGTTGATCACGTTTTTATCGAACTGAACCGGCATGGCGGCCAGGTTTTGTGCTGTGCCAATGTGTGCCACCATGGCAAAAATTTTGTCTTGGTTCACCAGTTTTTGAGCGGCCAGAAAAGCCTTCTTGGGGTCATAACCCGAGTCCTCAATCTTGAGGGTCAGCTTGCGACCATTGATGCCGCCTTGCTCGTTGAGTTCATCGACGGCCAGCAACATGCCCAACCGAACCTGTTTGCCAAAACCAGCCAAAGGGCCAGAGAGGTCTTGGATGGAGCCGAGGTTGATTTCGGTCTTGCTCACCCCTTGGGTCTGTGCCCATGTCAGGGGGGTGAAAAGGCAAGCCAACAAGGCAATCAACCTGCTGGCGTGGGGGAGTGAGGTCATGCGGGTCTCCGTGGTTAAAAATAATGCTTCGATTCTGGTTCACCAGCGCTGGGTGTCAAGCCATGGTTACCCCGAATAGGGGGGCTTGATCAGCCACGGTACATGGCTTCAATTTGGTGCGCGTACTTCTTTTGCACCAATTGGCGCTTGAGTTTCATGGTGGGCGTGAGTTCTTCGTCCTCGGCCGTGAGTTGGGTGTCGAGCAACCAAAACTTTTTGACCTGTTCAACCCGTGCAAATTGCGCATTGGCTTGGTCCACCACCGATTGAATCAAGGTTTGGACCTCAAGACTTTGGGTCAGGCTGGCGTAGTTGCTGAAGGGGACATCGTTGTCTTGGGCGAATTTTTCAACATTGTCTTGATCGATCATGATGATGGCCGTGAGGTAGGGCCGTTGATCGCCCACCAGCACCGCATCGGTGATGTAGGGTGAAAATTTCAGCTCGTTTTCAAATTCACTGGGGGTGATGTTTTTGCCACCGGCCGTGATGATGATGTCTTTCATCCGGTCGGTGATGCGGAAATAGCCGTCGGCATCGACTTCCCCCACATCGCCAGTGTGCAACCAACCATCGGAATCAATGGCCTCAGCGGTTTTGTCGGGCAAATTCAAATAGCCCATGAACACATTGGGTCCACGCACCATTATCTCGTTCGTGTGGGGTGCCAGTTTCACTTCATTGAAGGGGGCTGCTGGCCCAATGGATCCGGGTTTGATGCGCGCTGAGGTCATTGCAGTTGAGGCGCCACATGTTTCCGTCATGCCCCAGGCCTCCAGCATGGGCACGCCCAAGGACAAATACCACTTGATCAACGCGGGAGAAATGGGGGCGGCACCGGTGACCAGCACGCGGGCGCGGTGGATGCCGATGAGTTTGCGCACATTGTTGAGCACCAACCAGCGCGCCAAGGCGAAACGACACTTCAAGGTCCAAGAAACCGATTGTTGGGCCAGTATCCGATCGGCAATGCGCTCGCCCACGCCAATGGCCCAGGCATACGTGGCTTGCTGTAAGGGGCTGGATTCTTTCAGGGCGATCATCACGCTGGAGTAAAACTTTTCCCACAACCGCGGCACGCCTAAGAAAACCGTGGGCGCAATTTCGCGCACATTCTCTGGAATGGTTTCCGGGTTTTCAACAAAGTTGAGCACGGCCCCGGTGTACAAAGCCTGGTACTCACCGCCAATGCGCTCGACAATGTGGCACAGCGGCAAAAAACACATGCGCTCGTCAGTCCCGTCTTGGGTGACCAAGGTGTTGTACCCGCGCACGGCATACACCAATCCGCCATGGCTGTGCATGGCCCCCTTGGGTTTGCCCGTGGTGCCAGAGGTGTACACCAAGATCGCCAGGTCGTTGGCTTGGCATTGCGCACTGCGCTCGCGCAAAGCACCTGGGTGGGCTTGCCCCCATTGGCGACCTCTTTCGGCCAGGGCCTCCCAGCCGATCACCATGGGGTCGTTGAGTTGGTGTAACCCAGTCATGTCAAACACCACGATCTGGCGCAAGCGGGGCAATTGATCGCGCACGGCCAAGGCTTTGTCGAGTTGCTCGTCGTTCTCCACAAACAACACCACACTCTCAGAGTCCTGGCACAGGTACTGGACTTGGGTCGCCGCATCCGTGGGGTAAATGCCATTGGACACAGCTCCACAGCACAAAATGGCCAAGTCGCTCAGCACCCATTCGCGTGATGTGTTGGCCAAAATGGCACAGCGATCGTGCGCTTGGACGCCCAGGCTGAGCAAGCCATTGCCCACGTTGCGCACCCAATCTGCGCTCTCACGCCACGTCCAACTGCGCCAAACCCCCAATTCTTTCTGTCGCAGCCACACGTCATCGGCGCGTTGTTCAGCGGCATGCCAAAACATGGCGGGCATGGTCTCGCCTGCCAAGACCGTATCGGGCCGGCCTTGCAGTTGCTGCAGGTTCCATAAGTTGCTCATGTTCAGCGCCAGGTCTTTTTCTTTTTCCAGCGCCGCTCGCTGCGCACGCCGTCATCTTTCATGCCCAAATAAAACTCGCGGATATCGTCTTTTTCGCGCAAGCGTTCACAGGTGTCTTGCATCACGATGCGACCGTTCTCCAGCACATATCCTCGATCAGCGGCATTCAAGGCCATATTGGCGTTTTGCTCGACCAGCAAAAAAGTGGTACCGCGTTCGCGGTTGATGCGAACCACGATTTCAAAAATTTCTTTGGTCAATTTGGGGCTCAAGCCCAGACTGGGCTCATCCAGCAAGATGAGTTGCGGTTGGGCCATCAGCGCGCGCGACAAGGCCAACATTTGCTGTTGCCCGCCGGACAACAATCCCGCGTCTTGCTCGGCGCGCTCTTGCAGGATGGGGAAATAAGCATAAACCTCAGCCATGTCACGGGCCACGGCATCGGCATCGTGGCGGGTATACGCGCCCATGAGCAGGTTGTCGTGCACGCTGAGCAAAGGGAAAACCTCGCGACCTTCCGGCACGTGGGAGATGCCGCTTTGCACAATGGCGGCAGGGTCTTTGGCTGTGATGTCCTTCTCTTGGTAAATGACGCTGCCCTTGCGAGGGTCAATGATGCCGGAGATGGTTTTCAAAATGGTGGTTTTACCGGCGCCATTGGAGCCCAACACCGTGACGATTTCGCCTGCATGCACGTCCAAGCTCACGCCGCGAATGGCTTTGATGGGGCCGTAGTTGCTCTCAACGTTGAGCAACTGCAACAAGGGTGTTGTAGGGTGGCTCATGGAGGGGTCCTGGGCAAATGGCTCACGTCGTCGGTACTGCCCAAATAGGCTTCGATCACATCGGGGTGGTTTTGGACATCTGATGGGCTGCCCAGTGCCAATACCTGTCCTTGGTTCATGGCCAACACCCGGTCGGAGACCAGGTTGACCAAGCGCATGTCGTGCTCAACCATCAAAATGGTGATGCCCAGTTCGTGTTGGATGTCGCGGATCCAAAAAACCATGTCATCGGTTTCTTCGGTGTTGAGCCCAGAAGAGGGCTCGTCCAAGAGCAGCAATTGCGGTTCAGTGCACAAAGCGCGTGCCAATTCGACCACTTTGCGCACGCCATAGGGAAGTCCAGCCACCGTGGAATCGCGGTGGTGCTGCAAATCCAGCAACTCAATGACTTGCTCGGCGTGTGCCCTGAATGCGCGCTCGCTGCGCTTGACCGCTGGGGTGAATAAAAGGTTTTGCCAGAAACCGGTTTGATGATGGACATGCCGACCGATCAATAGGTTTTGTAACACGCTGGCGTGTTCAAACAGTTCAATGTTTTGAAAGGTGCGCGCAATGCCCAATTGGGCAACGCTGTGTGCGGGCCTGTCGGTGAGGTTGACCATGCCTTGGGGCGTGTGCCAGGTGATGTGGCCACCGGTGGGCTGATAGATGCGGCTGATCAAGTTGAACACGGTGGTTTTGCCCGCGCCATTGGGGCCGATCAAGGTGAACACCTCGCCTCGGCGCACATCAAAGCTGACCTGATTGACCGCCTTCACGCCACCAAAGTGGACGCTCAATTCATGGGCTTGCAGCAAGGTATCAGACATGGTCAGCGCAAGCGATCCGATTTTTGAAATGTTTTTTGGCGTTTAAACAGCCCGCGCCGGTAAAACGGAAAAACCTGGAAATAAGTGCGCACCTTGAGCCAGCGACCATGAATGCCCATGGGTTCAAACAACACAAAGGCAATCAAGACGACCCCATAGACCAAGGATTGCAAGCCCGGCGCCAAACCAATGGCGTCGGGCAAGGCGTCTTTGCTCAAAGAAATCAACTGCGGCAAAACAATCAGAAACAGCGCCCCTAAAAAAGCGCCGTGGACCGAACCCAGGCCGCCCACCACGATCATGAGCAGCAGGTCGATGGACTGCAATACGCTGAATTGATCGGGCGATATGAACTGCATTTTGTGCCCATACAACGCCCCGCCCAATCCCGCCAAGGCGGCTGATATGGCAAAGGACAATGTTTTGTAATAGGCCAAATGAATGCCCATGCTTTGGGCTGATATTTCTGAATCGCGAATCGCCACAAAAGCGCGGCCTGTTGGCGAACGCAACAAATTGAGCACACCCAAAGTACTGGCCACAGCCAGCAGCAGGCACAAATAGTAAAAACCTTGGTCGCTGCTGACCTCTTGGCCCCACAGGTTGGGGGCTTTGATGTGGATGCCTGCATTGCCCCCGGTCATGCTCTCCCATCGGGCCAGTACCTCTTCCACGATGAAACCAAAAGACAAGGTGGCAATGCCCAGGTAAATGCCTTTGACGCGCAAAGCCGGCAACCCCACCACCACGCCCACCGCGGCCGACAGTCCCATCGCGCACACCAATGCCGGCACAAAGGACAAGCCTGCTTGTGTGCATACCGCTTGCGTATAAGCGCCCACGCCCAAAAACGCAGCGTGACCGATGGAGAATTGACCAGTGAACCCGGCCAACAACATCAGGCCCAAACCCACGATGCCGTAAATCAATACAAAGGTCAGTTGGGCCAACCAGTATTCAGCGAGCAGCCATGGGCAGGCCAGCAGCATCAGCATCAAGCATCCATACCAAAACACATGACCGCCGTGCTTTGCCAAGTTGATGTCTTGGTCGTAATGGGTTTTGAAGACAAAGCGCATGTCAGACCTTTTTGCGCAACTTGTCGCCAAACAAGCCGTTGGGACGCACCATCAACATCAACAGCACGACCACATAGGCTGCGATGTCTTTGAAGCCATCGGGCAAATAAAAGCCCGACAAAGACTCTACGCACCCAATCACCAAGCCACCGACGATGGCCCCTGGCAAGCTGCCAAAGCCGCCAACCACTGCTGCCGGAAAGGCTTTGAGCCCAATGAAGCCCATGTTGGCATGCACAAAAGTGATGGGTGCGAGCAGCAAACCGGCCACCGCAGCCACCATCGCGGCCAAGGCCCAGACCATGCTGTTGAGGCGCTTGACCGGAATGCCCATGTAATAAGCAGCCAACTGGTTTTGCGACATCGCTTGCATGGCAATGCCCAACTTGGTGTACTTGAACAACAAGTAAAGCGCCAAGCACAGCAGGGCGGTGACCACCACGACCACCGCTTGTTCGGCATTGATGATCAGAGTGCCCCATTGGTAGGTTTGGTCCTTGTAGGGCACGGCCAGGGTGTGGGTATCGGTGCCCATGCCAGGCACCATGGTGACCAAGCCGCGCAACACATAGCCAATGCCAATGGTGAGCATCACCACAGAAAAAGCCGGTTGACCCAAGATGGGGTTGATCACCGCGCGCTCGATCAGATAGCCGGTGGCTGCCATGGCCGCCAAACTGGCCAGCACCGCGACCCAAAAGGGGTAGCCCCAAAAACCCATGACCAGCAAGCCTGCAAAGGCACCCAGCATCATCAACTCGCCTTGGGCAAAGCTCACGGTCTCGGTGGCTTTGTAGATCAGCACAAAGCCCAATGCAATCAAGCCATAAATGCAGCCTTGGGCAATGCCACTGATGACCAATTGCAAAAATTGCACAAAAAAGTTCCTGGGGAATTTAAAAAATCAAAACACCACACACTATGCCCAAACAAGGGCCGGTGATGGCAGGGGGGAAACCCCAGCAAAACGTCTATCCCAGACAGGTTCTGGAGCTGCCGAGACCCATCAATTCAAGGGTGTTGGTTGGAGGCCGAAATCGGACAAGGCTTGCCATCGTTGTCGATGGCCACATAGGTCAGGTTGGCTTGGGTGACCTTCACATATCGCCCTTGTTGGCGCATGCGTTCTGCGTAAACCTCGACCTTGACCGTGATGGAAGTGCGGCCAATGCGCGCCACACTGGCAAAAAAGCTGAGGATGTCACCCACCCGCACGGGTTGTTTGAACACAAACTCGTTGACGGCCACGGTGGCAATGCGGCCTTGCACCAGGCGCGATGGCAGCACTGCACCAGCCAAATCCACCTGGGCCATCACCCAGCCACCGAAAATATCGCCATTGGCATTGCAGTCTGCGGGCATGGGGATGACCTTGAGCACCAACTCCTGATCGGTGGGCAAGGCGACGGGATCGGTGGGCATGGGTTCGGACATGGGCACAATCGGTAAAAACAACATTGTCATGCATGCGCCATCACGCCACCCCTGAACTTCCCCACGACCCCCATGCCCCTCGCGGCGACTGGACGACCATGCGTCGCTTGGTGCCCTATTTGTGGCATTACAAATGGCGTGTCGTGGCAGCCTTGGCCTTCATGGTGGCGGCGAAGTTGGCCAATGTGGGTGTGCCTGTACTGCTCAAGCACCTGATTGACGCCATGACACCCAACCCAGCCCAGCCCCAGGCTTTGCTGGTGGTGCCTGTCGCCCTGTTGGTGGTCTATGGCGTGTTGCGGCTATCGGCATCGGCCTTCACTGAGCTGCGCGAATTGGTGTTTGCCAAAGCCACGCAAGGTGCGGCGCGCCAAATTGCCTTGCAAACCTTTGAGCACCTGCACAGCTTGAGTTTGCGCTTTCACCTAGAGCGCCAAACCGGTGGAATGACACGCGACATCGAGCGGGGTGTGCGTGGGATTGAGTCGCTGATTTCTTATTCTTTGTACAGCATCGTGCCCACCTTGATCGAGGTGGTGTTGGTATTGTCCATCTTGGGTTGGACGTTTGATGTTTGGTTTGCCCTCATCACGATAGCGGC
>CANJUS010000008.1:0-11902 GCA_947477505.1 Comamonadaceae bacterium
GCAGTTCGCGGTAGGTCTGGTTCAAGCCCAGGCGGTTGGCGATGGGAACATATATGTCCAGTGTTTCGCTGGCAATGCGCCGCCATTTGTCGGGAGGCACATCGGACAGGGTGCGCATGTTGTGGCTGCGGTCCGCCAGTTTGATCAAGATGACGCGCACATCGCGGGCCATGGCCAAGAGCATTTTTCGAAACGACTCGGCCTGGTTTTCTTCCCGCGTGTCAAATTGCAGCTTGTCGAGCTTGGTCAGGCCATCGACCAATTCGGCCACCGTGGGGCCAAATTTCTCAATCAGTTCGGTTTTGACAATGCCACAGTCTTCCAGCACATCGTGCAACAAAGCAGCCATCAGGGCCTGGGCATCGAGCTTCCACTGGGCGCATTGGGCGGCCACCGCGATGGGGTGGGTGATGTAGGGCTCGCCGCTGCTGCGCAATTGGCCCAAATGGGCTTCGTCGGCCAGTCGGTAGGCCCGACGGACGTGCTCGATCTCTTCGGTGGACAGGTAATCGAGCTTGGCCATCAAGGCAGCAAAACTCGCCGCCGCCGCGTTGGCGGCAGCGTGCGTGGGTTTGGCCGGATGGGCTGGGCTCAGGGTGTTCACAGCCTTGACTGTATCAATTTGGCCAACCGCCGGGTTGTGTACGCCAAAAAGGCGAAAAAAAACACCGCCTGAGCGGTGTTTGGTGTGGCTCTATTGGCTTTAGCCGGGCACTTTTTTCAGCATTTCCAGGCCAATTTTGCCTGCCGCAATTTCGCGCAAAGCGGTGACACAGGGCTTGTTTTTGCTTTCGATCTTGGGGGTGTGACCCTGGCTGATCATGCGTGCACGGTAAGTGGCAGCCAGCACAAGTTGGAAGCGGTTAGGGATTTGTTCCAAGCAGTCTTCGACGGTGATGCGGGCCATTGTTTACTCCAAAGGGGTCATTTCAATTTGAGGGCCTGAAAAATGTCAGCCCGGGCGCGTCGCAAGGCTTTGTATTTGAGCCGTTGCGAATGAACAATGGCTTTGAGATCAAACAAAGCCCTTTCAAACAGCTCATTGATTATAACGAAGTCAAATTTAGGGGCTTGAGACATCTCGTGGGCCGCATTCTTCAGGCGCGTTTCAATCACCTCGGGGCTGTCCTCGCCACGGTTCTTTAGTCGCGAGCGCAATTCTTCCCAGCTGGGGGGGAATATGAAGATCAAAACTGCATTGGCAAATATTTTTTTGATTTGCAAGGCACCTTGGTAATCGATCTCCAACACCACATCAGCCCCTTGGGCGATGCGTTGCTCGATGGATTCTCGAGATGTGCCGTAGCGGTGCCCATGCACGGTGGCCCACTCCAGAAAGGCTTGGTTTTGGATCAACGCATCGAACTGCGCGTCACTGACGAAATGGTATTCCCGACCGTCAATTTCTTGTCCTCTTGGGGGGCGTGTGGTGTGTGAAATGGAGGGCCGTACCGCAGCGTCAAGTTCCATCAAGGCCTTGACCAGGCTGGATTTTCCTGCCCCGCTGGGGGCTGCGACCACATACACATTGCCAGGGTAATCCATGGTCTTTACTCCAGGTTTTGAACCTGTTCGCGCATCTGCTCGATCAGGACTTTCATGTCGACCCCAATGCGGGTCATCTCAAGGGCGGCCGATTTAGAGCCCAGGGTATTGGCCTCGCGGTGCAACTCTTGGATCAAAAAATCCAGTCTTTTGCCCACACCTTCCTTGGCCGGGGGGGTGTTCAAGCACTGCGTGATTTCTTCCAAATGCGCGCGCAATCGGGTCAACTCTTCTGCCACATCAATGCGGATGGCAAAAGCAGTGGCCTCGCTCAAAGCGCGGTCTTGGGCCATGTCGTGGTTCGCAGACTCTTGGCCCAAGCCCAGGGCTTCTTGCCAGCGGTCCAAAAAGCGCTGTCTTTGTTGTGCCACCAAGGTGGGTACCAAAGGGATGGCTTTGGCCACCAGCAATTGCAATTGCGCTACTTGTTCCATCAGGTGATGGGACAAACGCAGGCCTTCGCGGGCACGTGATTGCAGCAAGCTGGCCAACGCGTCTTGGGCCAATTTCATCAAGGCCGGTCCCAAGGCCTGGGGATCGGCTGGGGGTTGAACGGACAGTTTGAGGATGTCGGCCACGCTCAAACCGCGTGCCTGGGGGAGGGTGGCTTGCACTTGTGTTTGCAATTGTGAAAGGCGTTGCAGCAAGGCCTGGTCTGGCGGGGCCAGGCCTGCTTGCTGATCAGACTCCAGGTGGGCGCGAACTTCGACTTTGCCGCGCTTGAGTTGCGCACTAATGGCATCGCGAAGCGCTGCTTCGTGCATGCGCAGTTCGTCGGGCATGCGAAAACCAAGGTCTAAAAAACGGCTGTTGACAGAGCGAATTTCAAAACCCAGCCGCAATGGGGGGGATGCTGAGGTGGGGGAAGACGCCAGCAGCACCTGGGTGCTGGCGTATCCGGTCATGCTGTAAATGGGCACGGTGGAAAGTGGGCTGTCAAAAGGCGATTATCTCAGGGACAACCACTGCGAAGATTCGTCATTGTGATATGCGGGACAATTGGCGGCTTTTCACCCTGATTGAATGGATATTTTTCTACCATGACCTTGCCTGCATCACGCCAAAGCCGAGCCGTTGACCAAATGCGCCCTGTGCGCATCACCCGCCACTACACGATCCACGCCGAAGGTTCGGTGTTGATTGAGTTTGGCCAAACCAAGGTCTTGTGCACAGCTTCTGTGGAAGAAAAGGTGCCACCCCACAAACGTGGGTCGGGCCAGGGCTGGGTCACAGCCGAGTACGGCATGTTGCCCCGTGCCACCCACACGCGCAGTGACCGCGAGGCTGCGCGCGGCAAGCAAAGTGGACGCACCCAAGAGATACAGCGCTTGATTGGCCGCTCATTGCGGGCCGTGTTCGATTTGCAAGCCCTGGGCGAGCGCACCATTCAAATTGACTGCGATGTATTGCAAGCCGATGGGGGTACCCGCACGGCCAGCATCACCGGCGCATATGTGGCGGCTCATGATGCAGTCAGTTTTTTGCTGGCCAGTGGAAAAATCAGCCAGTCGCCCATCACCCATGCGGTGGCGGCAATCTCTGTGGGCATCCTTCAAGGCACCCCTTTGCTGGACCTGGAGTACACCGAAGACTCGGCATGTGACACCGACATGAATGTGGTGATGACGGGCGCAGGTCATTTTGTCGAGGTCCAAGGTACCGCAGAAGGCGTGGCTTTTACCCGGCCTGAAATGGACCGCTTGTTGGGATTGGCTGAAAAAGGCATTCAAGAACTGTTTGCCTTGCAGCAAAAAGCCTTGGGCTGATGAGCGAGGCCATGCGCAGTTTGGTTTTGGCGTCCAATAACGCGGGCAAATTGGCCGAGTTGCAAGTGCTGTTTGCACCGCTGGGTTGGCAATTGCAGCCGCAATCTGAGTTCAACACGCCCGAGGCCGATGAACCGTTCCAGACCTTTGTAGAAAACGCGTTGGCCAAGGCGCGCCACGCTGCAGCCCATACCGGCATGCCCGCCGTGGCTGACGATGCTGGTTTGTGTGTCGACGCCTTCAACGGCTTGCCAGGCGTGCAAACCGCCCATTACGCCACCCAGTTTGGATATTCCAAGGGTGACGCCAACAATGTGCGTGCTTTGCTCGAGCAACTCGATGGGGTCACCCAGCGGCGCGCTGCTTTGGTCAGCACCTTGGTGGCGGTGAGAAACCCGCAAGACCCAGAACCCTTGATTGCCATGGGCCGTGTGGTGGGCGAGATCACCGCCGCCCCGCGTGGCAGCCATGGCTTTGGGTTTGACCCGGTGATGTTCATCCCGGAATTGGGCAAAACCTTTGCCGAGTTAGATCCGGACGTCAAAAACCAATACAGCCACCGCGGACGAGCCGCCCGCCAATTGGTTGCGCTCATGAAAGCGCAGTGGGTCAGCCCTTGAGCACATCGAAAGCCGGTCTCGATCTCGCCAAGCTGGGCGAGGCTGCGCACTGGCTGCGGCCGGGCACCTTGCAGTTGCCTGCATTGCCCCCGTTGTCTTTGTATGTGCATTTGCCATGGTGCTTGAAAAAATGCCCCTATTGCGACTTCAACTCCCATGCCTGGGGCAGCGACAAGGGCGAATTGCCGCAAGCGGCTTATCTGCAAGCATTGGTCGCAGACTTGCAGCAGTCGTTACCCTTGGTGTGGGGCCGACCGGTGCACAGTGTGTTCTTGGGTGGGGGCACGCCCAGCTTGTTCGAGCCTTGGGCGATTGAACAATTGCTGGGGCAAATCAGGGCCATGTTGCCCTTGGTGCCCGATTGCGAAATCACCCTCGAAGCCAACCCCGGCACCTTTGAAACCGACCGCTTTCATGGCTATCGCGCGGCAGGCGTGACGCGTTTGTCTGTGGGGGTGCAAAGTTTCCACAACGACAGCTTGAGGGCTTTGGGGCGGGTGCATGATGCCCACCAAGCCGTGGCCGCTGTGCAAGAAGCAGCCCAGGCATTTGACACCTTCAACATCGATTTGATGTATGCCCTGCCTGGACAAACCTTGAGTGCTTTGCAGCACGATTTGGACACCGCTTTGGGGCTGTCGCCACCGCACTTGTCCATTTACCACCTGACCATTGAGCCCAATACGTGGTTTGAGCGCCACCCCCCTGTGTTGCCGCCCGACGACGAAGCCTTTGACATGCTGGACATGATCACCCAGGGCACAGCAGAGCAGGGCATGGCACGCTACGAAGTCTCGGCCTATGCCCAGCGGGGGCACGCCTGCTGGCACAACACCAATTACTGGCAATTTGGTGATTACTTGGGCATTGGGGCGGGCGCACACAGCAAAATCAGTTTTCCGCACCGTGTGTTGCGCTTGGTTCGCTATCGCGACCCTGCGCTGTACCAAAAGCAGGCCATGCTCGGTCAAGCGGTCAGCCAAGGCAATGAGGTCGCGCGCAAAGATTTGGCTTTTGAGTTTGCGCTCAATGCATTTCGCCTTAAATCCGGATTTGCGCTGAGCGATTTCAGCGCCCGAACTGGCTTGCCCTTGAGCGCCATTGAGCCCGCATTGGCGCAAGCGCAGCAACGCGGGTTGATCGAGCAAGTGGACCAGCGGGTCAAGCCCAGCGAGCGTGGCTTTGATTTTTTAAACGATCTGGTGGAGTTGTTTTTGCCGCCCGATGGCACAACCACGGCGGCTTCAGCGGCGCAAGAGCAGCCGTTGGTGTTCAAGCCACCTCATTGACGGCGCTTTTTGCTTTGGCGCACACGCCAAAGTTCGTCGATCACCATGGTGACGGCACCCACACTGATGGCGCTATCGGCCACATTGAACGCGGGGAAGTGTCCGCCCGCAAACAAGGGTGCCAAAAAAGACCAATGAAAATCGGCGAAGTCGATCACATGGCCGTAAAAAAAGCGGTCTAACACGTTGCCCACGGCACCACCGAGGATCAGTGAAATGGCCAGGCAAAACAATTTTTGTTGTGGGTGGTTGCGCAGCATCCACACCATGAAAACCGCCGCTACTGTGCCCAGACCGATGAAAAACCAGCGCTGCCAACCTGAAGCCGAGGCCAAAAAAGAAAAGGCGGCGCCGCTGTTGTGAACGCGCACCAGGTTGAAAAAATCGGTCATGACCAAGCTTTCGCCCCACTGAAAATTGCCCACGATCAACACCTTGGTCAACTGGTCCAGCACCAAAACCAGCAGTGACAAAGCCAGCCACAGCTTGAGGGAGGGGGCATTGCGCGCAGCCATGCTACTGGGCTCAGGCAAACAAACGTGTTTCGCCCGCGCCATGCAGGTTGCAAATACAGCGGCTGCACAGGGTGGTGTGTTTTGCATCTTGTCCGACATCGGCCCGGTAGTGCCAGCAGCGGTCGCATTTGGTGTGCGTCGAGGGCGAAACCTTCGCCAGCGGCGCATCACCCACCGCAAAATCTACGGCAGAGGTGATGAATACAAACCGCAGGTCTTGACCCAAACTTTGCAGCAAAGCATGGTCAGCATCGCTGACGCGAAGACTGACTTGGGCTTGCAAAGAAGACCCCACCTGTCCTTGGCTGCGCAGCACCTCAATTTCTTTGTTCACGGCTTCACGCAACTCGCGGATGCGTGTCCATTTGGCCAGCAACCCATCATCTGGCTTGGGCAGTTTCGAATATGTTTCGGCAAATATGCTCTCACCTTTTCCAGCCACCGCCCAGGCCTCTTCGGCGGTGAAGCTCAAAAACGGCGCCATCCAACGCAGCATGGCTTGGGTGATGTGCCACAGCGCAGTTTGGGCGCTGCGTCTGGCGTGCGATTGGGTTTGGGTGGTGTAGAGCCGGTCTTTGAGCACATCCAAATAAAAGGCGCCCAAGTCTTCTGAGCAAAAAATCTGCAGCTTGGCCACCACGGGGTGAAACTCGTAAACACCAAAATGTCCGCCCTCAAACACCTTGCGTTGGTCGTTGTAGTGGCCCACGATATCGGCTTGCAATTGGGCGGTGCGGCTTATGGCGTATCGATCCACTTCCAACATGTCTTGCGTTGCCACTGCATCTTTGGTGATGTCAAAGTCACTGGTGTTGGCCAGCAAAAACTTCAAGGTGTTGCGCACCCGGCGATAGGTGTCGACCACCCGCGCCAAAATTTTGTCATCGATGTTCAAGTCGCCCGAGTAATCGGTAGAGGCCACCCACAGGCGCACGATTTCTGCGCCCAGCTTGTCGGTCACCTCTTGTGGCACCACGGTGTTGCCTAAACTTTTGCTCATCTTGCGGCCATGGCCATCGGTGGCAAAGCCGTGGGTCAACAGACCCCGATAAGGTGCGCGGTCATACAAGGCGCAGCCCAGCAGCAGTGAACTGTGGAACCAACCCCGGTGCTGGTCGTGGCCTTCCAAATAAAGATCAGCCTCTGGCCCTGTGGTGTGAAATGGGGGCCTGTCGTAGGCATCTTTGTGGCTGCCGCGCAGCACGTGCTCAAAGGTGGAGCCTGAGTCAAACCACACCTCCAAGATGTCAGTGCTTTTGGTGTATTGCTCCGGGTTGTCACCTGCCTCGGTGAGGATGTCATCAACGGTGGCACGGCTCCAGGCTTCGATGCCGCCTTTCTCCACCATTGCAGCGGCCAGGTCCAAGATGGCCATGGTGCGCGGGTGCAATTGGCCGCTGTCTTTGTGCAAAAAGAAGGGCACGGGAACGCCCCAACTGCGTTGGCGCGATATGCACCAATCGGGTCGGTTGGCAATCATGTCGCGCAAGCGGGTTTTGCCGTTCTCGGGATAAAACTGGGTTTGCTCGATCGCGTCCAAGGCAAGTTGACGCAGGGTTTTGGGCGCTTTGTCTTGGGTGAAAACACCTTCGCCCTCGTCCATGCGCACAAACCATTGCGCTGCCGCGCGGTAAATGACCGGTGTTTTATGCCGCCAGCAATGCGGGTAGCTGTGGGTGATGCCGTGGGTGGCCATCAAGCGACCCGCGGTTGTCAAGGCTTCCAAAATCACCGGCACAGCCTTCCAGATGTGCTGACCGCCGAACAGGGCAAAGTCTGGGGCGTACGCGCCGTTGCCTTGGACGGGGTTCAAGATGTCGGTGTACTTCATGCCGTGCGCGACGCAGGAGTTGAAGTCGTCTACCCCGTATGCGGGGGCACTGTGCACGATACCGGTGCCGTCGTCGGCGGTGGCGTAGTCGGCCAAATACACCGGAGCGACGCGGTGGTAGCCTGCGTCCACATGTGACAGCGGATGGTGGAATTCAATCAGATCCAGCTTGCTGCCCAAGGCGGTTGCCACCACTTGGCCGCTGAGTTGCCAACGCTCTAGGCATTTTTCGACCAGCGATTGGGCGCAGATGTACAAACCTTTTTCTGTGTCGACCAACGCATACGTCAACTCGGGGTTGAGGTTCAAGGCTTGGTTGGCGGGAATGGTCCAAGCGGTGGTGGTCCAAATGACCGCAAAAGCTTGTTTGTCCAACTTGGGCAAACCAAACGCCGATGCCAGTTTGTCGGGTTGGGCGCACAAAAAAGCCACGTCCAGCGTATCGCTTTTTTTGTCGGCATATTCAATTTCAAACTCGGCCAAGGACGAGCCGCAGTCAAAACACCAGTAAACGGGTTTCAAGCCCCGGTAGACAAAACCGCGCTCGATCACCCGCTTGAAGGCGCGGATCTCTCCGGCTTCGTTGGCCGGGTCCATGGTGCGATAGGGGCGCTCCCAATCGCCCAATACGCCCAAACGCTTGAAGTCTTCGCGTTGCTGGTCGATTTGTTCGGAGGCAAAGGCGCGGCTTTTGGCCTGCATGTCGTCGCGACTGAGTTTGCGGCCGTGCAGTTTTTCAATCGCGTTTTCGATGGGCAGGCCGTGACAGTCCCAGCCGGGGATGTATTGCGCATCAAAGCCCGCCAGTTGGCGTGACTTGACGATCATGTCCTTGAGCACTTTGTTGAGTGCGTGTCCGATGTGCAATTTGCCATTGGCGTAGGGGGGGCCGTCGTGCAGCACAAACAAGGGCTGGCCATGGCGCGCCATGCGCAGTTTTTTGTACAAGCCCTGGTCTGACCAAGCCTTTGCCCAGGCGGGTTCGCGCTTGGGCAGGTCGCCACGCATGGGAAACGGCGTGTCGGGCAGGTTCAGTGTGGCGCGGTAGTCAGAAGCGGATTCGGTCATTTTCAAACTCAAACAAGTAGGGCATGGCCAATGCCTAAAAGAGGGCGGCAAGGGCTTGGCAAGAGGTTTGCTGGCCCCGAGCGCTTCAAATTCGGTCGCGGGTGGTTTGGCGGCGTGTGTTGACGGGGCTGGGTGCGTGTTGCTCGAACCACAGACGGGCATCCACACAGTCTTGGGCAATGCCTCGCTGCAATGCGTCCAAGCTGTCGTACTTCAATTCGTCGTGTAATTTATGCAATAAGTCCACCCGAATGATTTTACCGTAGCCCCCTTGTTCGCCCAGATGGTTGGGCCACACCAAGCAATGGGTTTCCAGCAACACACGGCCGGCGTTGACATCGTTGGGGTCGATGGAAGGGCGCACCCCCAAATTGGCCACCCCGGGCAAGGCGTTTTCGCCCAACCCATGAACTTGCACCACAAAAATACCGCTGGCCGCTGGCTTCCAGTGCCTGAAACGCAAATTCAGCGTGGGGCATTGCAAGGTTCGGCCCAGCTTGCGCCCGTGCACCACATGGCCCGAAATGGCATATGGGCGGCCCAGCAATTGGGCTGCGCTGGTCATGTCACCCCGGTTCAAGGCGGCGCGCACCGCAGAACTCGACACCCGCAGGCCACGGACCTCGTAGCTTTGCATGCGTGCCACATCAAAGCCGTGCATGGCCCCGGCCGCGTCCAAGGCGGCGTAATCGCCTTGGCGTTTGGTCCCGTAACGAAAGTCGTCGCCCACCAGCACATAACGCACGCCCAAGCCTTCAACCAGCCCATGCGCTACAAAATCTTCTGGGCTTTGCAGGGCCAATTTTTCGTTGAAGGGCAAAACCACGCATTGGTCAATGCCGCAGGCAGCGAGCTCACTCAATTTGTCGCGCAGGGTGGCAATGCGAGCGGGCGCCAATTGGGGGTCTTGGGCCAAGCGGGCAAAGTGGTCGCGTGGGTGGGGTTCAAAGGTCAGCACGCAACTGGGCAGCCCTCTGTATTGGGCCTCAGAGCGCAGCAGGGCCAACATGGCCTGGTGCCCTCGGTGAACGCCGTCAAAGTTGCCAATGGTCAAGGCGCACTGGGGCTCGCGTTGTGCGTGATGTAAACCGTGAAGTATGCGCATAGGGCGTGAACCGCGTCACAGGGACGCCAACAAAACAAGGTATATTGTCTCGCATTGAGACATTGCGCCCACCTTGGGTGAGTGCAATCAGAAAGCGCATCCGGTTTTAAACCATCAAGGAGGTGTTGATTGAAGGTCTTGAAACTATCGGCCCAGGGATTGCCCCAGTCGTGGATTTCCTTGGAACAGGCGGTCATTCACTACGCTTCCAATGAAGTGCGTTGGGAGTCTGGGGGTGAAATTGCTGTTTTTCGAGGCGGTCACAACGCCATCACGGGCCAGCAGTCGATCATCGCGGTCAACAGCATCATTGGCACCCGTGGCGTGCCGTCCATCAATCCGTTTGATTTGCGCCCCGGCCTGACCAACGCCAAACTTTTTGCGCGTGACCGAAATATTTGCGCTTATTGTGGCGATCATTTTCACGAAACAGAACTCACGCGCGAACACATCATTCCGTTTGCCCAAAATGGGGTGGACCATTGGATGAACGTGGTCACCGCTTGTCGCGCTTGCAATCACCGCAAAAGCAGTCGCACCCCAGAGCAAGCCAAAATGCCTTTGCTCTACACGCCGTATGTGCCGACCTTGTGGGAAGACTTCATTTTGCGCAACCGGCGCATCCTGGACGACCAGATGGAGTTTTTAATGGCGCATTTGCCGCGCAACTCTCGTTTGGCTGCTTGAACCCAGCCTTTGTGTGCCAGACATGGGCACACAGTTCGCGTCCCATGCTCAGGGACTGACAGTGATTTGCCTCAACCAATCCGCGATGGCCTTGGGGTAAATCAAATGCTCTTGCGCCAGCACACGCGTGCCCAAGCTGTCTGCATCGTCGCCTGGCAAAACAGGCACCACGGCTTGCGCCAAGATGGGGCCGTGGTCCAAATCGGCGGTCACTTCGTGCACCGTGGCCCCGGCAAAGCGACACCCCGCATCGATGGCCCTTTGGTGGGTGTTGAGCCCCGGAAATGCGGGCAACAGCGAGGGGTGAATGTTGATCAATCGACCAGCGTAATGGTCCACAAAAGCCGGCGTCAGTATCCGCATAAAGCCTGCCAACACCACCAATGTGGGTTGATGCGCGTCGATGGCTTGCATCAAGGCGTGGTCAAAGGCGGTGCGTGGCGCAGGATGGTCAGCAAATGCCTGGTGGTCCACCACTTGGGTGGGCAACGCCATGTCATGCGCCGTTTGCAAACCTTTGGCCTGTGGGCGGTTGCTGATGACAGCGCACACCCGGGCATCGAGATTTGCAGACCACTGTTCGCGCTCAGCCACTTGGGCAATGGCGGCCATGTTGGAGCCGCTGCCAGAAATCAAAATCACGATGTTGCGCATGCATCCGATTATCACGAATGGCCACAGCTCAAATCGGCTTTCAGGCAAAATCGCACGATCGTGCTAAAACTCAAGCGCCTTGCTGCCAGCCGCTGGCGCGCCCCGGAGAAAACCCATGAATCTCAATTTCACCCCTGAAGAACAGGCTTTCCGTGAAGAGGTGCGCACCTGGGTGCAAGCCCATTTGCCTCAAGCCATTTCGCACAAGGTACACAACGCCCTGCGCTTGACCCGTGAAGACATGCAGTCGTGGGCGCAAATTTTGGGCAGCAAGGGCTGGCTGGGATACGGCTGGCCATCGCAGTTTGGTGGCCCGGGCTGGAACGCGGTGCAAAAACATTTGTTCGAGGAAGAGTGCGCTTTGGCAGGTGCGCCGCGTGTGGTGCCATTTGGCCCGGTGATGGTGGCCCCGGTCATCATGGCCTTTGGCACGCCCGCGCAGCATGAACGCTTTTTGCCCGGCATCGCCAGCGGCAAGGTGTGGTGGAGCCAAGGCTACAGCGAACCCGGTTCGGGCTCGGACTTGGCGTCCCTCAAAACCCGCGCCGAGCGCGTTGGTGACAAGTACATCGTCAATGGTCAAAAAACCTGGACCACCTTGGCGCAGTTTGGCGAATGGATTTTTTGCCTGGTGCGCACCAGCACCGAGGGCAAACCACAAACCGGCATTTCGTTTTTGTTGATCGATATGAAGTCGCCCGGCGTCAGCGTGCGCCCGATCAAACTGCTTGACGGCGAATGCGAGGTCAACGAAGTCTGGTTTGACAACGTGGAAGTGCCCTCCGAGAACCTGATTGGCGAGGAAAACAAAGGCTGGAATTA
>CANJUS010000009.1:0-11198 GCA_947477505.1 Comamonadaceae bacterium
CCCCACGATGTTACTCGCTAGTACCTGAAACTAGTGCGTCTACCAATTCCGCCACCTGGGCATTTCAGGAAAGAGAGAAATTCTATCAAACAATTCAGTCACCCCAGCGCAGGTTTGCTGGAAGAAATCGAAGGCACCGTGTTGGGTCACCGCGACGGACATGGTTTTGTGCGGCGCGATGATGGTGCTGCGGACATATTTTTGGCACCCAATGAAATGCGCGCTGTGCTGCATTTGGACCGGGTCAAGGTGCGCGTGTTGCGACTCGATCGCAAGGGGCGGCCCGAAGGGCGGGTGGTAGAGATCATTGAACGTCCACCGCAGCCGATCATCGGTCGATTGTTGCAAGAAGGCGGCATTTGGTTGGTGGCACCCGAAGACAAACGCTATGGTCAAGATGTCTTGATTCCCAAAACTGCAACCGGGCAAGCCAAGGTGGGTCAGGTGGTGGTGGTCGAGTTGACCGAGTTGCCCAGTTTGTACGGGCAACCAGTGGGCCGCATCAAGGAAGTGCTGGGCGAACTCGATGACCCCGGGATGGAGATTGAAATCGCTGTGCGAAAGTATGGTGTGCCGCACGAGTTCTCACCCCCTTGCCTGGACTTGACGCGCAGTTTGCCTGACAAGGTTCGGCCACAGGATAAAAAAGACCGTGTCGATTTGACCGATGTGCCATTGGTCACCATTGATGGCGAAGATGCGCGCGACTTTGATGACGCTGTTTATTGCGAGCCTTCACGGGTGGGGCGAGGCAAAGGGTGGCGCTTGTTGGTGGCCATTGCCGATGTCAGCCACTACGTGGAGTCTGGCGGTGTCATTGATGTGGATGCCTACGAGCGTGCCACCAGCGTGTACTTTCCACGCCGCGTGATCCCCATGTTGCCGGAAAAGCTCTCCAATGGCCTGTGCTCGCTCAACCCAGAGGTCGAGCGTTTGTGCATGGTGTGTGACATGCTTGTCAACGCCGCTGGTGAAGTCCATGCCTATCAGTTTTATCCCGCTGTGATGCGCAGCCATGCGCGCATGACATACACCGAGGTGGCGGCCATTTTGTCCAATGCCCGTGGGCCAGAGGCGGCGCGACACCCGCAGCGGATCAGTGATTTGGAACATCTGCACGATGTGTACCGCGCATTGCTCCAAGCCAGACATGTCCGTGGTGCGGTCGATTTTGAAACCACCGAGACGCAAATTGTGTGCGATGACAGTGGTCGCATTGAAAAAATCGTTCCCCGCGTGCGCACCGATGCCCACCGGTTGATTGAAGAGGCCATGCTGGCCGCCAATGTGTGCAGCGCCGACTTCATTTTGCAAAGCAAGCACGCTGCGTTATTCAGGGTGCATGAGGGGCCTACCCCAGAAAAACGAGAAACCCTGGCCAATTACCTCAAGGCCTTGGGCCTGGGCCTGTCCATCACCGACAACCCCAGCCCTGCGCAATACCAAGCGATTGCCGAGGCCACCAAAGAGCGGCCTGACGCTCAGCAAATCCACAGCATGTTGTTGCGCTCGATGCAACAGGCCATTTACACACCGACCAACAGCGGCCATTTTGGGTTGGCGTTTGAGGCCTACACCCACTTCACCAGCCCAATTCGCCGCTACCCGGATTTATTGGTGCACCGGGTCATCAAAGCCATCTTGGCCAAGAAAACCTACAAATTACCAGTGCGGCCTCCAGAGCCCGCTGGACGCATGAAGCTGGCCAGAAAACCAGCACCTGGTGCTGTGGCCAAGGTGGTCAAACCAGTTGCCGCCGGGCCCGATGCCAGCGGCTGGGAGGCGGCTGGACTGCATTGCAGCGCTTTTGAACGGCGCGCAGATGAGGCCAGCCGTGATGTCGAGGCCTGGCTCAAGTGCAAGTTCATGCGCGAACACCTGGGAGAAGAATACGGTGGCGTGGTCACTGCTGTCACTGGCTTTGGTTTGTTCGTCACCTTGGACAACTTGTATGTCGAGGGCTTGGTTCACATCACCGAGCTTGGGGGTGACTTTTTCCGCTTGGATGAGGTTCGCCAAGAGTTGCGCGGTGAACGCACTGGGATTCGGTTTTCCATTGGCACGCGGGTCCGCATCCAAGTCAGCAGGGTGGATTTGGATGGGCGGAAAATTGACTTTCGCTTGGTCACCGAAGGCACGCCTTTGACCTCCAAGGGGGTCGGTGTTTCAGGCCTGAGCGTTCCCCCACCATCGCGGGGCAAGCGCAGTGGCAAAGGCCTGGGAAAGGCCAGTGGCCCGCAGCGTGCGGCAAAATCGCCCATCCAAGCACTCAAGGCTGCTGTGAAAAAAGCAGTGGCCAAAGGCAAGGGGCGCAAAAAGCGCTGACCCCCATCCATTGACCCATCTTCAGAGGACGATCAAATGAGCAGCCCCAAAATCGCAATCATCACCGGTGCCGGTTCGGGCATTGGAAAGGCCACGGTCCAGGCCCTCTTGGGTGCGGGATACCGTGTCACATTGGCCGGACGCCGCCCTGAACCGCTGCACAGCGTGGTCACAGAGTTGGGTGGCAAACCCGATCAAACATTGGTTGTTCCCACCGACGTGGCCGACCCAGCGTCTGTGAAAGCCATGTTTGCGGCGACCGTTCAAAAGTGGGGGCGTGTGGATGTGCTGTTCAACAATGCTGGCGTGGGCGCGCCTGGCGTTCCGTTGGAAGAGTTGACCATTGAGCAGTGGAAGCAGGTGGTGGACATCAACCTCAATGGCATGTTCTATTGCATTCAACAGGCCTTCATGGTGATGAAATCGCAGTCGCCGCAAGGTGGTCGGATCATCAACAACGGGTCCATTTCAGCCACCACGCCGCGACCCAATTCCATTGCCTACACCGCCACCAAGCATGCGGTCAAGGGTTTGACCAAAACTGCATCGCTCGATGGCCGCAAGTACAACATTGCCGTGGGCCAAATCGACGTGGGCAATGCGGGCACCGATATGGCCATGCGCATGGCCACGGGCATCTTGCAGGCCAATGGCCAAATTGCGGTGGAGCCCTTGATGGACGTCAATTTGGTGGGCCAGGCTGTGTTGCACATGGCCAATCTGCCGCTCGAAGCCAATGTGATGTTTCAAACCATCATGGCGACCAAAATGCCGTTTGCTGGTCGCGGCTAAATTTTGCGCTGACCAGATCAAACAAGCGTCACAAGCGCACGGCCTTGGCCAATTCCTCTGAGCAAAAAGAGAGATCGCTGGGCCAGTGGTCAGCTGCCAACCCATGTTGATACACGGCCAATTGCGCTGCCTTTAATGCGGGCAGTCCCCGCGCCATGGCCGCGCCCAAAAGCCCCGCCAGAACATCACCCGTGCCAGCGCTTGCCAAACGAGGGTGTCCTGTGGGGTTGATGGATGTGGTATCCAAAGGTGCGGCTATCACCGTGCCGGCACCTTTGAGGACCACCACGCAAGCCCAGCGCTGGGCCAATTGATTCGCTGCGGCCAAGCGATCACACTGGACCTGCGCCACACTGCAACCCAGCAGTCGTGCAGCTTCCAAGGGGTGGGGTGTGAGTACCGTCTCCAAGCCTGAGGACGCTCTGCGTGACAACAAGGTTTGCAATGAGGTGTCTTGGGCAATGGCATTGAGGGCGTCTGCGTCGAGCACCAATTTCTTGGCGCGCGACAGCACCGGGGGTAAGTGTTTGCGAATCTCTTGGCCACCGCCGCAACCACACACCACAGTACCGTCAAATCGAGCGGCTTGTTCGGGATCCATCGTCATCAGGCTGGGGTATTGGGCTTGCGCGCAAGCAATGGCGCTGCTGCTGAGCAGGCCCAAATGCACCTTGCCCGCGCCGGCATGCAAGGCAGCCAGTGCCGCCAATATGGCGGCACCGGTCATGCCCGGCGCGCCACCGATCACCAGCACTTGCCCGTGGCTTCCTTTGTGGCTTTCATGGGCTTTGGGCGCAAGGCGTTGGGGGGCGATCAGCCAGGCGTCGGCTTCTTGAATAGACGTTGCATGGCAATCCAAATCATCGAGCCACACTTCTCCTGCAGCATCTTTGCCTTGGTGGGTAAATAAACCTGGTTTGAGGGTCAGCAAGCCCAAGGTCGCCAGCGGTCCGATGCGCTGTGGCCCAAGTTGCGGGTCCAACCAAACCCCGTTGTCCGCCATCAAACCAGTGGGAATGTCCACGCACAGCAATGGGCAAACAGAGCGGCGCAACAACTGCAACTGGGTTTGCAAATGGCCTTGCGGCGCGCGCCCTTGACCGAGCCCCAAAAGCGCATCGATTCCCAGGTCCCAATCGCTGGGTGGGTGGTCATGGATGGGGATGCCTGCTTTTTCAACTTGTTTCAATGCTGCAAGCGCATCGGCTGGAATGCGCTCACCCCTTTGATGGGTCAGCCAAACAGACTTGCCTCGGTTGTGCAGGTGCAGCGCAGCGATCAAGCCGTCACCGCCGTTGTTACCGGGGCCACAGGCGACCCAAATGTGTTGGGCATGAGGCGCCCAGGCCATGGCCAATTGGGCCACGGAAAAACCCGCACGTTGCATCAAACTGGGCTGAGGTTGGCTGCTTTGGGCTTGCGCTTCAATGGCCCGTGTTTTTGTAACCCCATGCAAAGGCCATTGGGTCAAATGGTTGATGCGTTGCATGGGTGTTGGGTCGTCAAGGGTTCAACGCCGCAGCCGATCGATGCCCAGCCCGCTGATGTCAATATCAGGTTGACGCCCGCTGATCAAATCGCACAGCACCTTGGCACTGCCATTGGCCAATGCCCAACCGCTGGAGCCGTGTCCAACGTTGAGCCAGACCCCGGGTATGCCACTGGCCCCAAGGATGGGGGGGCCGTCGGGCATCATGGGGCGAGCGCCTTTCCAAATCTGTAAGCTATCGGAAATTTTTGCGCCTCCCGGGAACCAGTCGCTCAGCACTTTGTAAAGGGTTCGCAAGGCACCAGGGTGGTGGCGCTGGGTTGATCCGCCAATCTCGGCGCTACCAGCGACCCGGATGCGTTGGCCCAAGCGCGAAATGGAAACTTTGTAGCGTTCGTCCATCAAGCCACTGCGTGGCGCATCCAAGTGGTTGCGTATGGCTGCGGTGACCGAGTAGCCGTGCACGGCAATCATGGGCAAGTGCAAGCCCAAAGGCTGCACCAAGGGCAGGCTGGCAATGCCTGCACTGACCACCACTGCATCGAAGGGCAGTTCAGTGCGACTGCCCTTGACCTGCAAGCTCAAAGGTCGATGGCGTGAAAGGGGCAAGAGCGTGGTGTTAAAAGCAAATCGCACCCCCATGTCTTCGGCTTGTTGCTTGATGAGCAACGCAAATTGGCGGCAATTGCCCACCTCGTCTTGTGGCAAATGAATGGCAGCGTGCAATGGGGTTTCAGGGTTCAGAGCGGGTTCTATTGCCAAGGCTTGTTGGGGATCGAGCAGCTTGTGGGTCACGCCCGCATCACGCAAGAAATCCAGATTTTTTTGGGCCAGATCCAAGTCTTTGGCGCTGCGCAGTAAAACCATGTAGCCCTCAGAGCGGTCAAATTCAAGGCGTTCGCGTGCGACGGTGTTGTGCAGTTGTTCGCGGCTGTAGAAGGCCAATCTTTGCATCCGCTCACGGTTGATCATGTAATTGGCACTGCGGCATGCTTTGAGCCAAGATGCCATCCATCGCAGGTCGGCCCCGCTGGGCCAGCCCAAGCGAACGGGGGCATGTCGCCCAAGCAGGTGCTGCAACACTTTCCAGGGCATTCCCGGAGCAGCCCAGGGCGTGACGTAGCTCGGTGCGACCACCCCTGCATTGGCGAAACTGGTCTCTTCACCCACGCTGCCATGACGTTCAAAAACGGTCACGGCATGGCCTTGGCGGGCCAGTTCGTAGGCGCTGCAGACACCCACAATGCCTGCGCCAATGACGGCGATCTTCATAAGACTTCCCGGTCAGGCAGGGGCTGGGTGGTGGTGCTTGGGTGTGTTAGAATCATTGGGTTTTGTCAGAGCAGGGACAGTGTGCTTGCGAATGATGAATCAATCCCAAACCAGCCCCCACAAGGTGTTGATCGGCTTTTGCAAGTGGATCAATGAAGGGCTGGATTTTAGACCCAACCTTTGGAGAAATACCATGTCTGTCACCATGCGCGAAATGCTGGAAGCTGGCGTCCACTTTGGACACCAAACCCGCTTCTGGAACCCCAAAATGTCTCCCTTCATTTTTGGGCATCGCAACAAAATTCACATCATCAACCTGGAAAAAACGCTGCCCCTGTTTCAGGAAGCGACCAAGTTTGTGCGTCAACTGGCTTCCAATCGCGGCACCATTTTGATGGTTGGCACCAAACGCCAAGCGCGCGACACCGTGGCGCAAGAGGCCAAGCGGGCCGGTGTTCCCTATGTTGACCAGCGATGGCTGGGGGGCATGTTGACCAATTTCAAGACCGTCAAAACATCGATCAAGCGGCTCAAGGACATGAAGGCTCAGCAAGAACTGGGCTTGGATGCAATGAGCAAAAAAGAGCAACTCATGTTTGCCCGAGAGTTGGACAAGCTTGAAAAAGACATTGGTGGCATTCAAGACATGGCCACGTTGCCCGATGCGATCTTTGTGATTGACGTTGGCTTTCACAAAATTGCCATTGCAGAGGCCAAAAAGCTGGGCATCCCCTTGATTGGCGTGGTGGACACCAACCATTCTCCCGAGGGAATTGACTATGTCATTCCTGGCAATGATGATTCGTCCAAGGCGGTCATTTTGTATGCCCGAGGGATTGCCGATGCCATTTTGGATGGTCGTGCCAATGCCGTGAACGACATTGTCAAGGCCGTTGGCGAAGGCAGCGATGAATTTGTCGAGGTCGATGAGGCTTCACCAGCCTGATTTTCCCAAGCACAGGCGTTTGCCAAAAGGGGCTCGAGCAGCCCCTTTTTCACAGCCTTGTTTTTTTATCATCATTTGATTTCTTACGGAGAATACCGATGGTCGCAATCACTGCAAGCATGGTCGCCGAACTGCGCGCCAAAACCGATGCACCCATGATGGAGTGCAAAAAAGCCCTGACCGAAGCCGAGGGCGATATGGACAAAGCCGAAGAGTTGCTGCGCGTCAAGCTCGGCAGCAAAGCCGGCAAGGCCGCCAGCCGAGTGACCGCCGAAGGCGTTGTCGCTTCGCATGCCAATGGCCAAGTAGGGGCGTTGGTGGAACTCAATTGCGAAACCGATTTCGTGACCAAGAACGACAGTTTTTTGGCTCTGGCGCGAGCCACGGCCGAACTGATTGCGCAGCACAACCCCGCTGACTTGAACGCCCTGGGCGCCTTGGCTTATAGCCAAGATGGTTTTGGCCCAACACTGGAGGACGTGCGCAAAGGCCTGATTGGCAAAATCGGCGAGAACATGAGCCTGCGCCGATTCAAGCGCTTTGCCAATGGCCACGCTTTTGCGCATTATCTGCATGGCACCCGAATTGGCGTTGCGGTGGAGTACACAGGTGATGCTCAAGCTGCCAAGGATGTGGCCATGCACGTGGCCGCCATGAAGCCTGTGGCTTTGACAAGCCAGGATGTGCCCGCAGATTTGATCGAAAAAGAGCGCTCTGTGGCCACTGCCAAGGCCGCAGAATCGGGCAAGCCGGCCGACATCGCCGCCAAGATGATCGAAGGATCGGTTCAAAAATACCTCAAAGAGGTTTCTTTGTTCAATCAAACTTTCGTTAAAAACGACAAGCAAACCGTTGAGCAAATGCTCAAGGCGACCCAAACCACCATTCATTCATTCACGATGTATGTGGTGGGCGAGGGCATTGAGAAAAAAGTTGACGATTTTGCTGCCGAAGTTGCTGCCCAGGTGGCAGCCGCCAAGCAAGGCGCTTGACGATTGGTTCGCGCCGGGCATTTGCCAGGTGTGACCCCAGTGGCAGTCATCTTGGTCATGGGGACTGCCAGTACACTTTGAACCATCTCCAAGGAACCTCGACATGTCATCGCCCAAGCCCGCCCATCAGCGCATTTTGCTCAAGCTGTCTGGGGAGGCTTTGATGGGGGATGATGCCTTTGGCATCAATCGCGGCACCATTGTGCGAATCGTCGAAGAGGTGGCCGAAGTCACCCGCCTGGGTGTGCAGTTGGCGGTGGTCATCGGGGGTGGGAATATCTTTCGTGGTGTCGCGGGAGGATCGGTGGGCATGGACCGCGCCACCGCAGATTACATGGGCATGCTCGCCACCGTGATGAACGCCTTGGCTTTGGCCGACACCATGAACAAAGCCGGTTTGACCGCGCGCGTGATGTCGGCCATTGGCATTGAGCAAGTGGTCGAGCCTTACGTGCGTCCCAAGGCACTTCAATACCTGGAAGAGGGCAAGGTGGTGATTTTTGCGGCTGGCACGGGCAACCCCTTTTTCACCACTGATACAGCAGCGGCCTTGCGTGGGGCAGAAATTGGGGCGGAGATGGTCCTCAAAGCCACCAAGGTCGATGGGGTGTACTCCGCCGATCCGAAAAAAGATCCCACGGCGACCCGTTACAGTTCGATCAGTTTTGATGAGGCGATTGGTCGAAACTTGGGCATCATGGACGCCACGGCTTTCGCTTTGTGCCGCGATCAAAAACTGCCCATCAAGGTCTTTTCTATCGTCAAAAATGGCGCCCTCAAGCGGGTGATCATGGGTGAGGATGAGGGCACCTTGGTCCACGCCTGAACACTTTTGCCCAGGAGAAAACAGCATGACCATCGCTGACGTCAAAAAGAACATGGAAAGCAAAATGGATCAGTCGATCCAAGCGTTTGGCCATGGCCTGACCAAAATCCGCACCGGGCGTGCCAACCCCGGATTGCTCGACTCGGTTCAAGTCGATTACTACGGCAACCTCACACCCATCACGCAGGTGGCCAATGTCAGCTTGTTGGATGCCCGAACCATCAGTGTGCAGCCCTGGGAAAAGGGTATGGGTGCCAAAATTGAAAAGGCCATCCGAGACAGTGACCTGGGGCTCAATCCGGCATCCATGGGTGATTTGATCCGTGTGCCCATGCCGCCCATGACCGAGGAGCGGCGCAAGGAGTTGACCAAGGTGGTGCGCAGCGAAGGCGAAAACGCCAAGGTGGCGATTCGCAATTTGCGCCGGGACGCCAATGACGCGGTCAAAAAACTGGTGAAGGACAAATTGGCCTCTGAAGACGAGCAAAAGCGCTCAGAGGCCGAAGTCCAAAAAATCACCGACAAGCACATCGCTGATGTGGACAAATTGATAGCCGCCAAAGAGCAGGACATCATGTCCGTCTGAGACGGTACGGGTCACATGCTCAAGCAGCGCATCATCACCGCCTTGGTTTTGTTGGCGCTGCTATTACCGGCACTGTTTGCTTCCACCCCTGAACCTTTGGCGCTGCTGGCGCTGGTGTTGATGGCTGCTGCCAGCTGGGAGTGGGGGCGGCTCAATGGTTTGTCTTTGGTGCCCGCACTGGGTTTGACGCTCGTGTGTGTGCTCTTATGCGGCCTCAGTTGGGCGGCGGGGTGGGCGGTTCAGGCACCAATTGGGTTGTGGTGGGTGGCCGGCATGGGCTGGGTGCTTGGCGGTGCTTGGATGCTGCGACGCAGCGTACAGGGTTGGGCTGTTTGGCCCCAGGCGGGTCGTTGGGTTGGGGGCATTCTGGCCTTGTGGCTGACCTGGCTGGCCTTGTGTCAGTCCAAGCACCTGGGAGTGAACTACCTGTTATCGGTATTGGCCCTGGTTTGGGTCGCTGATGTGGCCGCTTATTTTGGGGGGCGTGCATTTGGGAGGCGCAAACTCGCGGTCACCATCAGCCCTGGCAAAAGTTGGGAGGGCGTGCTCAGTGGACTGATTGGGGTCTGTTTGCTTTCGATGGCGTGGCTTCAGTGGGACGCGCAGCATTCCCATGATGGCCTCAGTGTGTTCAGTTTGTTGCGCCAACAATCCATCACATGGGCCATGCTTGGGGTGGCATTGTTGGTGGGCATGAGTGTGGTGGGCGATTTGGTCGAGTCTTTGGTCAAAAGAAGTGCCGGTTTCAAAGACAGCAGCGCGCTGTTACCTGGGCACGGTGGTGTGTTGGACCGCATCGACGCTTTGTTACCGACCCTTCCGTTGGCCTTGCTGCTGGTACAGGTTTGAGCACCGCATGAAACAAAACATCACCATATTGGGGTCGACCGGGTCGATCGGTGTCAGCACCTTGGATGTGGTGGCCCGGCACCCAGATAAGTTCTCAATCTTTGCCTTGACGGCTGCAGTGCAGGTCGACGCCTTGCTTGCCCAATGTCAGCGATTTTCCCCGCGCTATGCGGTGATGAGCAGCCCCGCGCATGCGCAGCAACTGCGCGAGAAAGCGCGTGCACTGGGGTTGGCGCTAGAGGTGCTGCAAGGGCCAGCGGCGCTCGATCAGGTGGCCAGCGACAGCGAAGTGACCACGGTGATGGCTTCGATTGTGGGGGCGGCTGGTTTGTCGTCGTGTTTGGCGGCCGCTCGTTCTGGCAAGCGTTTGTTGTTGGCCAATAAAGAGGCATTGGTGGTCGGCGCCGAGGTGTTTTTGGCGGCAGTGCGCGATGGCGGCGCCACCTTGCTGCCCATCGATAGCGAACACTCGGCCATTTTTCAATCTTTGCCTGAAGACGCCAGTTGCTGGGATGCACGGATAGAAAAAATCATCCTCACTTCATCCGGCGGGCCATTTCGCCAGCGGGCCATCAACAGCTTGCCAGCAGCGACCCCGGATGAGGCTTGCGCCCACCCCAATTGGCAAATGGGGCGAAAAATTTCAGTTGATTCGGCCACCATGATGAACAAAGCCTTGGAAGTGATCGAGGCGCATTACCTGTTTGGCGTGGCTCCCGAGAAAATTGAGGTGGTGATTCATCCCCAAAGCATCATCCATTCGATGGTGCAATACCGAGATACCTCGGTGGTGGCGCAATTGGGCACGCCAGACATGCGCGTGCCCATTGCATACGGGTTGGGCTGGCCAGCGCGCATTGACTCGGGGGCCCAGGCGCTGGACTTTCGAACCTTGTCGGCCATGACATTTGAATCCATTGACAGCTTGGAGCATCCCCAACGGTTCCCCGGCCTTTGGTTGTCTTGGCAGGCCCTGCGCGCTATACCGGGAACCACGGCGGTGCTCAATGCGGCCAATGAAGTCGGAGTGGATGCCTTTTTAAATGGCCGCATTCGGTTTGACCAAATTCACCAACTGAACCTTGAAACCCTGTCGGTTTTTTCACCACCTGCACCTAACC
>CANJUS010000010.1:0-11132 GCA_947477505.1 Comamonadaceae bacterium
CACACCTTTGTCTTTGGGCATCGAAACCCTGGGCGGCGTGATGACTAAAATGATCACCAAGAACACCACCATTCCTACCAAGTTTGCACAAACCTTCTCCACTGCAGATGACAACCAACCTGCTGTGACCATTAAGGTTTACCAAGGTGAGCGTGAAATGGCGTCTGGCAACAAGAGCTTGGGCGAATTCAACCTGGAAGGCATTGCGCCAGCTGCGCGAGGCACACCGCAAATTGAAGTGTCGTTTGACATTGACGCCAACGGCATTCTGCATGTGGGCGCCAAGGACAAAGCCACTGGCAAAGAAAACAAAATCACCATCAAAGCCAACTCGGGTTTGAGCGAAGCCGAAATTCAACAAATGGTGAAAGACGCCGAATTGAACGCCGCCGAGGACAAGAAAAAGCTCGCCGAGGTGCAAGCGCGCAACAGCGCCGAGGCATCCGTGCACAGCGTCAAAAAGTCACTCACCGAGCATGGCGACAAGATCGACGCCAGCGACAAGGAAAAAATAGAAGCCGCGATCAAAGACCTGGAGGAAACCCTCAAGGGCGATGACACCGCAGCCATCGAAGCCAAAACCGAAACGCTGATGACGGTCTCGCAAAAGCTGGGCGAAAAGGTTTATGCCGATATGCAGGCCCAGCAAGCTGCAGCGTCCGCTGCGCCAGCCGGTGGCGAGTCCGCCAAACCAGCCGATGACAATGTGGTGGACGCCGAGGTCAAAGAGGTCAAAAAAGGCTGACCGCCCCTGCCCACCACATCCGCCGCGCTGTGCCTGTTTGCAGGTCAGCGCGGTTTGCTTGTTTTAACCGCCAACCCTTGAGCTGCACCACACCATGGCCACCAAACGCGACTACTACGAAGTTTTGGGTGTTCCCAAAAACGCCAGCGAAGAAGAGATCAAAAAATCCTATCGCAAACTGGCGATGAAGTTCCACCCTGACCGCAATCAGGGAGACGCCAGCGCTGAAGTGAAGTTCAAAGAGTGCAAGGAAGCCTACGAGATGCTGTCGGACGCTGAAAAGCGCGCCGCCTATGACCAATACGGACACGCCGGGGTCGATCCAAATATGCGCGCACCCGGCGCTGGGGCCGGATTCGCCGATGCCTTTGGAGACATTTTTGGCGACATCTTTGGCCAAGCCCGGCGCCAACAAGGTGGTCGCCAGGTGTTTCGCGGCAACGACCTGAGCTACGCTATGGACGTCACGCTGGAAGAAGCGGCAGCGGGCAAGGACGCTCAAATTCGCATCCCCAGTTTTGATGAGTGCGACACCTGCCACGGCAGCGGCGCCAAGCCTGGCACCTCTGCCAAAACCTGCGGCACCTGCCAAGGCAGCGGGCAAGTGCAAATGCGCCAAGGTTTTTTCAGCGTTCAGCAAACCTGCCCGCATTGCCGCGGCACAGGCAAGATCATTACCGACCCGTGCACACCGTGCCACGGCAACGGCAAGATCAAAACCCACAAGACTTTGGAAGTCAAAATCCCTGCGGGCATCGACAACGGCATGCGCATCCGCAGCACCGGCAACGGCGAGCCCGGGACCAATGGCGGCCCCCCTGGGGATTTGTTCATCGAGATCCGCACACTCAAGCACGATATTTTTGAGCGCGATGGCGACGATTTGCACTGCGCCGTGCCCATCAGCATGACCACCGCGGCCTTGGGCGGCGAAATTGCTGTGCCCACACTCCAAGGCGAGGCCGCGATCGATTTGCCCGAAGGCACGCAAACGGGCAAGCAATTTCGCTTGCGCGGCAAAGGCATCAAGGGCCTGCGCGCAACCTTTCCAGGCGACTTGTACTGCCACATCACGGTGGAGACGCCCGTCAAACTCACCGAGCACCAGCGCAAACTGCTCAAAGACCTGGACGAGTCGCTGAAAAAAGGGGGCGACAAACACTCGCCCAACGAAAAGGGCTGGGCCGACAAGTTGCGCAGCTTTTTCAATTGACAGTCAACGCCATGGCGACCACACTCAAGCCATGGCAGTAACCCTTCAATTCATCGGTGGTGCGGACAGCGTCACCGGCTCCAAATACCTGGTTCGCAGCGGCTCCCAATCGCTGATGGTTGACTGCGGTTTGTTCCAAGGTTTCAAGCAACTGCGCTTGCGCAATTGGGACCCTTTGCCCGTGGCCAACGACAGCATCGACGCGGTCATCCTCACCCATGCCCACCTCGATCACAGTGGTTATGTGCCCAAATTGCAGCGCGACGGGTTTACCGGCAAAGTGCATGTGAGTGCGGGCACGCGCGACCTGTGCAAAATTTTGTGGCCCGACAGCGGCCACTTGCAAGAAGAGGATGCGTTTTTCGCTAATCGCCACGGATTGAGCAAACACAGCCCGGCCGAACCCTTGTACAACCGGCAAGACGCAGTCAACAGCTTGGCCTTGCTCCAAAGCCATCCGTGGGGTCAGCGTTTTTCACCTTTGCCAGGCTGGCACGCCACGTTCACTTCGGCCGGGCACATCTTGGGCGCGAGCAGTTTGTTGCTGGAAGTGGGCGAGCGGCGCATTTTGTTCAGCGGCGACTTGGGCCGCCCCGATGACTTGATCATGAACCCACCCCAAGACCCACCGGCGGCCGACACGGTGCTGATCGAATCCACCTACGGCAACCGCGTGCACCCGCACGAAGACGCCATGGCCGAGTTGGCCCCGGCCTTGCAGCGTGCAGCTGCGCGCTCTGGTGTGGTGGTGATCCCCGTGTTCGCCGTGGGGCGCGCCCAGGCCATCTTGCACGCCATCGCCACCCTGAAAGCGCGCGGCGCAGTGGCGCACCACCTGCCGGTGTTTTTGGACAGCCCAATGGCGGTGCACACCACGGACTTGTTTCGCCATCACCCCGACGGCCACCGCTTGAACGCGGCCGAACTGAAGGCCATGCAAGACGTGGCCGTGATGGTCGAGAGCGTGCAAGACTCCAAGGCCTTGGCCAAACGCCATGGACCCAAGGTGATTTTGTCGGCCAGCGGCATGGCAACAGGCGGGCGGGTGCTCCATCACCTGAACTTGTACTTGCCCGACCACCGCAACATGGTCATCCTCACCGGTTATCAAGCACCGGGCACGCGCGGCGCATCGCTGGCGTCGGGCCAACCCAGTGTGCGCATCCACGGACGCGATGTGGAGGTCAAAGCCGAGGTGGTGTGCATGTCATCGGCTTCCGCCCATGCCGACAGCGTGCAGTTGCTGCAATGGCTCTCGCGCATGCCCGCACCACCGTCGCAGGTGTATGTGGTGCATGGGGAGGCCGCCGCCAGCGATGCTTTGCGCTGGAAGATCGAACACGACTTGGGTTGGCGCGCGCGGGTGCCCGATCACTTGAGCGTGTGGCCTTTGTGAAACACGCCGGCCTTTGATCGGCTGGCCACGCACACCATGGGCGTGCGGTTTTAAAAAAAACGGTCGAGCAATTTGCGCGAGTGGCGGTCCAATCGGGCAAGGTCGCGGATCAGGTACTGCACGCCATGGGCATCGGCAACCAACCAAGTTTGGCTGCTCATGCGGCGGATGTCCTCTTCGCCCTTGAGTAGCAACCGGGTCGGGCCCCGGTTGGTTTGCACATGCCAAGTACACGGTGCGATGTAACTGCTGACGCGCTCCAAGCGCTCGATTTCGGGCATGAATTCGCGCTCAGCCACTGCTTGCAGCAAGGCCTGCCTTTCGGATTCGGCAATGGCTTGGATGTTGTCCACCCACACCAGTTCGTGCCCTTGGCGGTTGAGCACAGAAAACCCTGTGTCGGGTTGTGACACGGGAAAGGCCCGCACCACCACCACCTGCTCGTGCACGCTGCCATCGGTGAGCGAAAGCACCCAGGTGCCAAACGCATCGCGGGTCAACGCAAAGGGCACGCGTGGTGCTTGTTCGGCCTGGGTCAAGGCCTGCGCTTGGTCCGCATGGATGTGGGGTTCGTCGCTCATGGCGTCTCCTGAATGGCCATGGCGGCCATCGCCACCCGATCGGCCTCGCTTTGGCGGGCCTGGGCTTCGTACAAACGGTAGTAAGCCCCTTGGCGCTGCATCAAATCGGCATGTGTGCCCTGCTCGACCAGCCGACCGCGCTCCAGCACCACCAAACGATCGGCCTGCTGCAAGGTCGACAAGCGATGGGCAATCGCAATGGTGGTGCGCCCGCGCACCAAGTTGTCCAAGGCGCGCTGGATTTCTTGCTCGGTCTCACTGTCCACCGATGAGGTGGCCTCGTCCAATATCAAGATGCGAGGGTCGATCAGCAAGGCCCGGGCAATGGAGATGCGCTGGCGCTCGCCACCCGACAAACCCTGGCCGCGCTCGCCCACCAGTGAGTCGTAGCCTTGGGGCAATCGCATGATGAACTCATGCGCATGGGCGGCCCTGGCCGCGGCCACAATGTCTTCGCGGCTGGCCTGTGGCAGGCCATAGGCGATGTTGTCTGCAATCGTGCCGAAAAACAAAAATGGCTCTTGCAACACCAGGCCGATGTGCCTGCGGTAATCGCTCAAGCGCAGCTCACGGATGTCCACACCGTCAATGCGGATGCAGCCTTCGCTCACATCGTAGAAGCGGCACAGCAAATTGACCAAGGTGGTTTTGCCCGATCCGCTTTGCCCAACCAAGCCAATCATTTCCCCGGGGGCAATGTTCAGGCTCAAGCCGCGCACCACAGCGCGGTTGCCGTAGCGAAAGTCGATGCCCTCGATGTCGATGCGCCCCTTCACAGCCGGCATGGGCCGGGGGTTGGTCGCCTCTGGCACGCTGGAGACATGGTCCAAGATTTCAAAAATGCGCTTGGCCCCGGCGGCGGCCCGCTGCACATGGGCCACGATGCGGCTCATCGAATCGAGCCGGGTGTAAAAACGCCCGATGTAGGCCAAAAACGCTGTCAACACCCCCAGCGTGACTTGGTGCTGCGACACCAGGTAAATGCCAAACGCCCACACCACCAACAAACCCACCTCGGTGAGCAATGTCACGGTGGGCGAAAACAAGGCCCAGACAAAATTGATGCGGTCATTGACCAACAGGTTTTGCCGATTGGCTTCGCGAAAGCGATCGGCCTCGCGCTGCTCTTGGGCAAAGGCCTTGACCACCCGAATGCCAGGGATGGTGTCGGCCAACACATTGGTCAACTCGGACCAAACGCGACCGACTTTTTCAAACCCCGTGCGCAGCTTGTCGCGCACCACATGGATGAGCCAAACAATGAAGGGCAAAGGCACCAAGGTGACCCAAGCCAACATCGGGTCGATGGAAAACAAAATGACCGCTGTCATCACGATCATCAGCACATCGGTGGCAAATTCCAGCAAATGGACCGACAAAAACAAGCACAGGTTGTCGGTCTCGCTGCCCACGCGGTTGAGCAAGTCCCCCGTGCGCCGCCCACCAAAATACTCCAGTGACAACTTCATCAAATGCTCGTAGGCGGTGGTGCGCAAATCTGCACCAATGCGCTCTGAGACCAGGCCCAACACGTAGTTTTTGGCCCACCCCAAACCCCATGCCAGTAACGCCGCTGCCAATAAGCCCGCCATGTACCAGGGCACGATGCCGGGCTCAATGTCCTTGCCATTTTGAAACGGCACCAACACATCGTCCATCAAGGGCATGGTCAGGTAAGGCGGCACCATGCTCGCACCGGTGGCGGCCAGTGTCAGCAAAAAACCCAATAACAAATGCCCCTGATAAGGTTTGGCAAAGCGCCACAAGCGCAACAAACTCATGGTGGAGGCCGGGGCGTCCGCCGCTTCGCTCTCTTCCTCTGGGTTGACAGTCTCCACCTCTTGGGCCGCAGCAGTTTGGGCGGGGACATCGTTTTGCGCACGAAACGGGGCCATGGCCTGTTCAAACAAGGCCTGCAAGCGCACAGCATCTGGGTTGTGGGCCAAGGTAAAACGCCACTGCGCCAACCGACCCTGGTCATCGAACAGCTCCAGCGATCCAGCCCCCGCATGGTCGCTGTGCTGCAGTCGCAAACCGGTCCGCAAGGGCCAATGCGCCAGGGGTTTGCCCGCACCAGCACCCGGCTCAGACAAACGCAGGTCCGTGGGGGTCAGCGTCAGGCTTTGGCGCTGGAAAAACAATTGCGCATTCAAGTCAACTTCCAGCCGCGCCAAAGCGTTTTCAACACCATGCCCCGCCAACCGAGGTTGTTCCAGATCTGACAACTGATCTGCCGATGCAACGGAAACGGGGTCAAAAGAGGACTTCATGATTCACAAATTCAAGGCTTTGCCAACTAAAGCACTGCCAATCAGCGCCCAAAAGGTGACAGGCTTTTCAGACCTGTTGCAACGGCCTGCATTCTAACGGTCCACCTTCCTCACACCTTGTCTGGCCCAACGCATCTTGCCCATTGATAGCAAAGTACTCATGCCATTTCCAGACATCCAAATCCTGAGCGTTCGCCACCTGCGTGGCCCCAATGTGTGGACCTACCGTGCCGCCGTTGAGGCTTGGGTGGACATCGGCCCTTTGGAAGACCACCCGTCCAACACATTGCCTGGCTTCAATGAGCGCTTGCAGGCCTGGTTGCCCGGCATGGTCGAACACCGCTGCAGCGTGGGCCAGCGGGGCGGCTTTTTCCAGCGTTTGTTGCAAGGCACCTGGGTCGGGCACATCATGGAACACGTGGCCATCGAGTTGCAAACCATGGCCGGCTTGGAAGTTGGTTTTGGCAAAGCCCGCGAAACCCACCAACGCGGCATCTACAAAGTGGTGGTGCGCGCTCGCCAATACGACGTGGCCCATGCCAGCCTGATTGCAGCGCGCGACTTGGTGATGGCAGCCATCCACGACAACGCCTTTGATGTGGCCGCCACCGTGGATCGGCTCAAAGCCATGGCCGACCGTTTGTGCCTGGGGCCCAGCACGGCATGCATCGTGGACGCGGCCGCCCAACGCGGCATCCCCGCCCTGCGCCTGACCGATGGCAACCTGGTCCAACTCGGCCATGGCGCGCGCCAACGCCGCATTTGGACCGCTGAGACCGACCGCACCAGCGCCGTGGCTGAGAGCATCTCCAGCGACAAAGATTTGACCAAGCGCTTGCTGGCCCAGTGCGGGGTCCCCATCCCCGAAGGGCGCATCGCCGACAGCCCCGAGCAAGCCTGGCAAGCGGCCCAAGACATTGGCCTGCCGGTGGTCATCAAACCCAGCGACGGCAACCACGGGCGTGGCGTGGCCTTGGACCTGAACACCCAAGCCGAGGTCGAGGCCGCCTGGCGCGTGGCCGATGCCGAAGGCAGCCACGTCATTGTTGAACGCCATGTGCGCGGTGAAGAACACCGCTTGCTGGTGGTGGGCGACAAAGTGGTGGCCGCCGCACGCGGCGAGCTCGCATGCATCGTGGGCGACGGTGTGACCCATGTGGCCCAACTGATTGAACAACAACTCAACACCGACCCACGCCGTGGCGAAGAAGAGCACTTCCCGCTGGACACCATCCGATTGGATGAGCACCCCCATGCAGTGCTCGAGTTGCAACGCCAAGGCTTGAGCGCCGACAGCATTCCCGCCCTGGGCAGGCGCGTCATCGTGCAGCGCAATGGCAACATGAGCAACGACGTCACCGACCTGGTTCACCCAGATGTGGCCGAGGTGGTCACTTTGGCCGCACGGGTGGTTGGACTCGACATCGCAGGCATAGACCTGGTGGCACAAGACATTTCGCGCCCGTTGCACGAGCAAGGTGCGGCTGTGGTCGAGGTCAATGCCGGTCCAGGCCTGTTAATGCACCTCAAGCCCGCCAGCGGCCAAGCGCGCCCAGTGGGGCAGGCCATTGCGAATCATTTGTTCCCACCCAACGACAACGGGCGCATCCCCATCGTGGGCATCATTGGGCAGCGCCACACAGCAGGCGTGGCGCAATTGGTCGCTTGGTTGCTGCACCTGTCGGGCAAGCATGTGGGCATCGCTTGCAGCCAGGGCCTGTTCATGGACCAGCGCCATGTAGACACGCAAGATGCACGTGGCTTTGACATGGGCGAGCGGCTGCTCATCAACCGAAGCATCGATGCCGCGGTGTTTGAAACCTCACCGCGCCACATCCTGCTCGAAGGCCTGCCCTATGACCGCTGTCAAGTGGGCCTGGTCACCGACATGCCTGCGCTGGACGGTCTGCAAGACCTGGACGTGCTCAACGCCGACAACTTGCGCCAAGTGGTTCGCACCCAAGTCGATGTCGTGCTGCGCGATGGCGTGGCGGTGCTCAACGCCGATGTGAGCGCGGTGGCTGAACTCGAAGACCTGTGCGACGGCGAAGTCATGATGTACGGGCTCAACCCTGACAGCCCCATTTTGGGCGCCCACCGCCGCCAAGGCCGGCGTTCGGTGTATTGCCGACAAGGCCATGTGACCTTGGCCCGGGGCGACCAAGAAACCACGTTGCTGCACCTCGATCTGGGCCCCGTGGCCCGTTTGCTCAAGCAAGAGGACATGTCGGTGTCACACCTGCTCGCCGCTGTCGCCTGCGCTTGGTCATTGGGGGTCACCCCCACCTTGATGCGGGCGGGCTTGAAAAATTTCCGCCAAAAAACCGAATCTGAATCCCAAGAAAAAGCAAGGATGAAAGCCTGATGGACATCTCACGCATCCGCGCCCTGCGCGGCCCCAACTTGTGGACACGCCACACCGCGATTGAAGCCATGGTCCAGTGCCATGGTTCTGAATGCGACCTGGCCCAAAGCCCCGATTTTGAGCAACGCCTGCGCCACCTCTTTCCTGGGTTGGGCCAACTGCGAACCACCCAGCAAGGCGCTGTCTTGAGCATGGCCCATGCCATTGAAGACGCCACCTTGCACATGCAAATCGCGGCAGGTTGCCCAGTGACCTTCAGCCGCACCACACTCACCCCCGAAATTGGCCTGTACCAGGTGGTGGTGGAATACACCGAAGAAGAAGTCGGGCGCTTGGCCTTGGCATTGGCCCAGCAACTGTGCCAGGCCGCTTGGGACAATACGTCTTACGACATCGATGCGGCCTTGGCCCAACTGGCAGCCTTGGACGAAGACATCCGTTTGGGCCCATCCACCAGCTCCATCGTTGACGCCGCCTTGGTGCGCGGCATCCCTTATCGCAGGCTCACCGAAGGCAGCTTGGTGCAGTTTGGCTGGGGCAGCAAGCAGCGTCGCATCCAAGCAGCCGAGACCGATTTGAGCAGCGCCATCGCCGAGGCCATTGCGCAAGACAAAGACCTGACCAAAAAGCTCCTGCACGCCGCAGGCGTGCCCGTGCCGCAAGGCCGCCCGGTGAAAGACGCCAACGACGCTTGGGCTGCTGCCCAAACCATTGGCACCCCCGTGGTGGTCAAGCCGCGCGACGGCAATCAGGGCAAGGGCGTGACGGTCAACATCAGCACGCGCGAAGACATTGAAGCGGCGTTTCACAACGCCGCCAAATTCCGCGACGAGGTGATGGTCGAGCGCTTTTTACCGGGCAGCGATTACCGCTTGTTGGTGGTGGGCGATCAGCTGGTGGCCGCCGCGCGCCGCGAACCACCGTTGGTGATTGGCGACGGCCAGCACACGGTGAGCGAACTCGTCGAGCGGGTCAATGCCGATCCTCGCCGCGGTGAGGGTCACTCCACATCGCTGACCAAAATCCGTTTTGACGATGTGGCCTTGGCACGCTTGAAGGAGCAAGGCTTGTGCGCCAAATCCATCCCCACCAAGGGCATGCGGGTGATTTTGCGCAACAACGCCAACCTGTCCACCGGTGGCACCGCCACCGACGTGACCGATGACGTGCACCCTGAAGTGGCATCGCGCGCCATCGCGGCAGCCCAAATGGTGGGCTTGGATGTGTGTGGCGTAGACATCGTTTGCGAATCTGTCTTGCGCCCCCTGGAAGAGCAATGCGGCGGCGTGGTGGAAGTCAATGCCGCACCGGGCCTGCGCATGCACTTGCAACCCTCTTATGGCAAAGGCCGTGACGTGGGCAAAGCCATCATGTCCATGCTGTATGCCCCCGGCGACGATGGCCGCATTCCCGTCATTGCCGTGACCGGCACCAATGGCAAAACCACCACCGTGCGCCTGACCGCGCACCTGTTGCGCACGCATGGCCTGCGCGTGGGCATGACCAACACCGATGGCGTGTATGTGCAAGGCCGACAAATCGACAGCGGCGACTGCAGCGGCCCGCGCAGCGCACGCAATGTGCTGATGCACCCCCATGTGGACGCGGCGGTGCTCGAAACCGCCCGCGGAGGCATGTTGCGCGAAGGTTTGGCCTTTGACCGCTGCAGCGTTGCGGTGGTCACCAACATTGGCATGGGCGACCACTTGGGTTTGAACTACATCACCACAGTCGAAGACTTGGCGGTGCTCAAGCGCATGATTGTGCAAAACGTTGCCACCAGTGGCATGGCCGTGCTCAACGCCGCCGACCCCATGGTGGCAGCCATGGCCAGCAGCTGCCCCGGTCAAGTGACGTTTTTTGCCCTCGACCCCCATCAACCCACCTTGACCACCCACCGTGCCCAAGGCAAACGGGTGCTGTTCGTCGAAGACGACCAACTCATCGCCGCCGAAGGCAAGTTTGAGGTGCGCATTCCTTTGTCGCAAATCCCACTCACCCGCTCGGGCGCGATTGGGTTCCAAATCGAAAACGCCATGGCCTCGGTGGCTGCGGCTTGGGCCAGTGGTGTGCCTTGGGCCACCATCACCCGTGGGTTGTCTACATTTGTGAGCGACGCCATGGCCGTGCCTGGTCGCTTCAATGTGTTTGACTACAAAGGCGCCACCTTGATCGCCGACTATGGGCACAACCCCGACGCCATCAAAGCGCTGGTGCAGGCCGTGACCAATTTGCCCGCCAATCGGCGCAGCGTGGTCATCAGCGGTGCGGGTGACCGACGCGACGAAGACATTCGCCAGCAAACCCGGCTCATTGGCGAAGCCTTCGACGATGTGGTGTTGTTCCAAGATGCCTGTCAACGCGGCCGCGCCGATGGTGAGGTGTTGGCCCTGCTGCGCCAAGGTTTGGATGGGGCCCGGCGCACCAGCCACATCGAGGAGATTCGCGGTGAGTTCACTGCCATCGATGCCGCCATTGACCGCCTCACCCCAGGCGATCTGTGCCTGATCTTGATCGACCAAATCGAAGAAGCCCTGGCCCACATCACCCGGCGGGTGCAAG
>CANJUS010000011.1:0-11008 GCA_947477505.1 Comamonadaceae bacterium
TGAACAATTTGACGGCAGATCAAATCGCCAGTGTGCCCGCCAGTGCCTGGTCTTACTGGCTGGCCAGCCAGGTTCGCAGCCTGTCTTCCTCCCAGTTGCAGGCGATCAGCGCGAGCCAAATCGCCGGATGGGGTCGCACCCAGTTGCAGGCCTTGGACAGCACCCAATGGTCCACATTGAGCACCCTGCAACGACAAAGTTTGAGCGCGACGCAAATTGCCTCTTTGACTCCCACCCAAATGGGCAGCTGGTCGCGCACCATCCTCAATGACCTGAGCGCAGAACAGTTGGCCGGCATCAGCGCCACCCAAATTTCCGGCTTGACCCGGGACCAAATCAGCGTCATGTCGCCCTCGCGCTTGGCCCTGTGGTCCAGCGCACAGCTGTCTTCGATCAGCGCCGCGCAGATGTCGTGGATGAGCACCGAGCAGATCAACGCCTTGAGCACTTCGCAGTTGAGCGTGCTGGCCGCCAATGGCCAATTGCAATACGTGGTGGGCGCTGATGTGTCACGGGTGCAAACCAGCAACACGGTGTCGGCCAGTGTCAGCACCCTGAGCACCACCAGCGTGAGCGAGTCCAGCAGCGCCAGCGAGACAACGTCTGTCTCATCGTCGGTCAACTCCACCACACTGAACGCAACCAGCCTGACCCGCCAAAGCAGCAACGCACAGGCGTTGATGGTGGTCACCAGCGAGCGACAACTCAGCCAATTGACCAGCCAAGATATTCAGTCATTGAGCGTGACCCAACTGCGGCTCATGAATGGCACGCAACTCGACACCTTGGTGCAAAACCACAGCCGCGCTTTGTTGCCCACGCAATGGGCAAGTTTGAGCGCGCAGCAACTGGCCTCCATTTCCCCCACGGTGTGGGCCACGCTGGGACGCGAAGTGTTGCAAAGCCTGTCGGCGCAGCAAATCAGCCAGTTGACGCTGTCGCAAGTGATGGCCATGAGCGCCAGCCAAATGCAATGGCTGTCGGCCGCGCAACTGGTGGTGTTCAACCGCATTGCCATGTCGTCGCTGAGCGAGTCACAGTTCAGGGCCTTGGTCAGCAACAAGCTGGCGGCGTTGTCGCGCGAGCAGATCCAAACCATCACCTCCGCCCAGTGGTTGACTTTGTCGCGCAGCCAAATCCAAAGCCTGACCCTGCAACAAATTCAGTCCTTGAGCGCGTCGCAACTGTCGGCCATGTCCACCATGCAGTGGCAATCGTTGCTGGCCGAGCAGGTGCAAATGTTGTCGCCACAAAGCCTGACCAGTGTGAGCGTGGCGCAGTTGTCCATCGTGCTCAAGTGGCTCAACCCCAGCCAAATCAGCGCCTTGGACACGCGCGCCGTGGCCCAGTTGAATGTTCAACAACTGACCAGCCTGAGCGTTCAGCAGTGGAGCGCATTGCAACCCAACCAAATTTCGGCATTGAGCGTGACCCAACTCAATGCACTGAGCCCGGCACAGTTTCGCGCCATCAACAGCTCGGCACTGGCTGTGCTGTCGGCCCAACAAATGGCCGGTTTGAGCCCCTTGCTGTTGTCGTCATTGAGCGTGGTCCAGTGGCAGGCCTTCAGCTCAACCCAATTGCAAGGCCTGCAAAGCAGCCAATTGGCCGCGCTGAGCGTGGTTCAACTTGAAAGCCTGGGGCCACGGGTATTGCAGGCCTTGGCACCCACCCAACTGGTGGGATTGAGCCTGGCCCAGTTGCAAGTGGTGCAAGCGGCCAGCGGCAATTGGCCGGTGCTGGCCATGAGCCCGACCCAAATCAGCACCATGAGCACCTTGCAAGTGCAAGAGCTGGGCGTGGCATCGATCGGGCTGCTCACGCCCCAACAGGTGGCCGCCTTCAACCCCAACCAATTGCAGGCTTTGAATCTGGCGCAGTGGCAGGCCATGACCCCCGCCCAATTGGCCGCCTTGCAGCCCCAGCAGTTGCTTGCCGTGCCCGCCAATGTGTTGCAAACCTGGAGCCTGAGCCAAGTGGCTGCACTCAGCCCCAGCCAAATACAGGTCATGACGGTCTCGTCCTTGCGCGCTTTTACGGCCAACCAGTTGCAGGCCTTGTTGCCCACCACCTTGGCCGCCATGACCCCGGCGCAATGGAGCGCTTTGTCGGTCGAACAATTGACCGCCTTCACGCCCACCCAAGTGGCCGCGATGCCCGTGCAGTGGTTGGGTCAGTTGCGGCCGCAGCAAATTCAAATGCTCAGCGTGGTGCAAACTGGTGCGCTCACACCGGCCCAAATTGCGGTGCTCAATGGGGCCCAAATTCAAATGTTGACACCGGCCCAGGTGGGCGCCATCAACCCGGTGGCCTTGACACAGTTCAGCCCAGTGCAGTTGGCCGCGCTGACCCAGACCCAACTGGCAGCGCTCTTGCCCACCCAAGTCAACGCGCTCACAGCCGGCCAGCTGCGGGCTTTGGCACCGGTGCAAGTACAGGCCTTGCAGCCCGTGCAAATTGCAGCCTTGCAATCGGTGCAACTCAATGCCTTCACGCCCGCGCAGATCCAGTCGCTCACCCCCAACCAAATACAGGTGCTGGGCCCGGCCCAAATCGTGGCCATCATGCCGACGCAATTGCAGTTGCTCTCGCCAGCCCAGTGGAGCGCCTTGCGCACCGACACCATGCCCGTGCTGGGCCCCGCCCAATTGCAGGCCTTGAGCCCCGGTCTGATCGCGTCTTTCAACGGCGCGCAAATCAGCGCCTTGCAACCACAGCAATTGGGCTACTTGCTCAACAACCAGGTGGCCGCCTTGGGCACGGCGCAAATTTGGAGCTTGAGCAACGCCCAACTGCAAGCGCTGAGCCCGGCGCAGATCAGCGCCATTCGCTCGGTCAACTTGGGCACTTTGTTGCCGCTGTTGCGGGTGGAGCAAATCCAAGGCTTGAGCAAGGTCCAACTGGCTTCGGTCAGCCCCAACCAGGTGCGCCAACTCAACAACGCCCAAACCCAGGCCCTGCTGGCGGTGCGCTAAAGCCCACGGTGGCGCGTGGTTATCATGCGGCCAGTGTTTTGACACCTGGGGCCTGCACAGGCCTTGTCACCCGCCCTCACCCACTGCTAGGAATTTGAACCACCATGATGCACTTTTATTACAACGCCGCACCCAACCCGATGAAGATTGCCCTGCTGCTCGAAGAGCTGGGCTTGCCTTATGAGGCGCACCCCGTGGACACGCGCAAAGGCGAACAATTTGCACCCGACTATTTGCGCATCAACCCCAATGGCAAAGTGCCGGCGCTGGTCGATGGCGACACCGTGGTGTTCGACAGCAATGCCATCTTGCTGTACCTGGCCGATAAGGCGCAGAAATTTGTGCCCGCCATCAGCGACAACGCGCAGCGCGGGGCCATGCTCTCGTGGCTGATGTTCATTGCCTCTGGCATTGGCCCCTACTCGGGCCAAGCGGTGCACTTTCGCAATGCGGCACCTGAGCCCAAAGAGTACGCCTTGAACCGCTACGACTTTGAAGCGCACCGCCACTGGCAAATCATCGAAGACCGGTTGGCCAAGCACACCTTCATGCTGGGCGACCACTACAGCATTGTCGACATGGCGTTTTGGGGTTGGGCGCGCTTGCTGCCCATCGTCACCGGCATGAAAGACGACACCTGGACACGCTACCCCCACACCAAACGCTTGATCGACGCCATCAACCAACGCCCGGCCGCAGCCCGCGCCGATGCCATCAAAACGCGTCACACCTTCAAAGCCGAGTTGGACGACGAGGCGCGCAAGTTCATGTTCCCGCAAAACGAGCGGCTGAAAAAGGGCTGAGCATTTGAAGTGGTCATCGACGTCATTGACCAACACAGCATCGCCTCCTTGAATGGTGAAAACAATGCGTCAATTTCCATTCACGGTGATCGCCCCAATGTAAAAGCCCCGCAACTCACGTCGCGGGGCTCAGGGGTTTTGTGACGCTCAGGCCAAGGCTTTTTTCACACGCTCGGCGACCAAAGGGTAGCGGCGAATGCGCACCCCTGTGGCGTCAAACACTGCGTTGGCAATGGCCGCTGGGAAGCACACGATGGCGGGCTCGCCTGCGCCGCCAATGGGTTTATCTGGGCGGTTGATCAAGACCAAATCGACCTCGCCTGGCACGTCATTGAGGTTGGCGATGCGGTAGGTGGACCAGTCCACGCTCTTGACGTGTTTCTCGTCAAAGTGCACTTCTTCGTGCAAGGCGCGGCTGATGCCTTGCATGATTTGGCCCTCTAGCGCGGCACGCACGCCAATCGGGTTGACCATCATGCCGCAATCGTGGGCAATGCTGACCTTTTTGACCCAAATGCGACCGGTTTGCTTGTTGACCTCCACCTCGCAAGCCACTGCTGCATAAGAGCCATAACCCGCGTGCAAAGCCAAACCCCAACCCGTGGACACGGCCCCTTTGGCGGCTGCTTTTTGGCGCTGGGGCCAGCCCATGCGCTCGGCCGCGACCTTGACCACTTCGATCTCGCGCGGGTCTTGCAAATGCTTGAGCCGAAAGTCCACCGGGTGCATGCCTGCGGCGTGAGCCACTTCGTCGATGAAGCTTTCTTGGCCAAAGCGGGTTTGCATTTCTTGTGGCGCGCGCATGTGCGCCGTGCGCATGGGTGAGGCCTCTTGCAAATAAGGCGGCACCGTCTCCCACCAGTGCACATGGTTGTTGAACTTGTAGCTCTCTTCGGGCACGTTGAAGTTGTAGGCGTTCCACTTCTTGTGGCCGGTGAGCATGCCCACCAACACGTGCTCGGGGCTCTCGCCGGTAAAGCGCACGTCCCAGCCATTGAAGCCCTTGGCCTTGAACAACCAGCCATTGACCTGGTTGTTCGCATCCAATCCAGCTTTCATGGTGATGACCGCCGCCGGGGCTTTGGGGTCCCAGGCCGTGCCCTCTTCGCGCGACCACTGCATGCGCACGGGCCGGCCAAAGGCTTTGGACAGCAAGGCGGCCTCGTAGGGGGCCTCGTCGCCATCGCTGCGACCGTACGAGCCCGCACCGTGCATCCACTTGACTTGCACGTTCTCTGGGGGCAGCTCCAAAAACTTGGCAATGCCCATGCGCAAAAAGTGCGGTTTTTGGGTGTCGGCCCAAATTTCCACTTTGTCGCCGCGCACATCGACCACGCCGCAAGACGGCGATATGCGGGCATGCGACTGAAACGCGCACTCGTAGTCGGCCTCGATCACCTTGGCCGATGTGGCCAATGCCGCCATGGTGGGCTTTTCGTCCCAGGCTTTTTTGCCACCAAACATGGGCACCGCATTGCCTGCTGTGGGGGTGGCTTGTCGGATGTACTCATAGACCTTTTCTTCACCACCGGTGAAGGGCCCTGGCACGTCCGACCATTTGACCTTGAGGCTGCGCGAGGCGCGCACCGCATTCCACTCGGTTTCGGCCACCACGGCCACAAAGCCCCCTTTGACAAACGACTTGGCCCCTTTGATGTGGGCAATAGAAGCTTCGTCCACGCTCAAGGGTTGCGCGCCTGCCACGGGAGGGCGCACCGCGCGGGCGTGCAGCAAGTTGTCGGGCCGGATGTGGGCGGTGTAGTGCTCTTTGGCCCCCACCTTGAGGGCGATGTCTTTGCGCTTGAAGCCCTTGCCCACAATTTTGTATTGCGCGGGGTCTTTGGGTTTGGCCTTGCCGTTGACATTGAGTGTGTTGCCAATTTGTTTGTTCCAGTCCATGGGGGTGGCAAAGTTTTTGCCACCAATCAGGTCGGCATAGGTGACCGACTTGCTGGGGTCGGCCAAGGCAAACACTTTGCCGTTTTCCACCGTCAAGCCCGATGCGTCCACCCCCAGTTTCATGGCGGCGGCCTCGACCAACACGCGGCGTGCCTCGGCCGCGGCGTTGCGCAAAGGCACCGCACCCAGGCGCAGGCCCGTGCTGCCGCTGCCCCCGCCTTGGTTGGGCGACAAACGGGTGTCGCCCATGGTGACGTGGACTTTGTCCAGCGCCACGTCGAGTTCATCGGCCACGATCTGGGCCACTGCCAGGTCGATGCCTTGGCCGCAGTCCATCTTGCCAAAGTTGGCCACCACACTGCCGTCGGCAGCGATGCGGATCCAGGTGTCCAGTGCGGTGGGGGGCGGGCCCACCACCACAGGGGCAGCGGCTTGGGCGGCGGCGTCGCCCACCATCACAGCGCCCGATGCCCCGACCACCAAGGCGGCCTGGGATTGCAAAAAGTCTCGGCGATTCAAGTTCAAAGTGTCCATGGTGATCCCCTTAGGCTTTGGCCGTGGCCATGTTGTCGCGGGCTTTTTTGACCGCTCGCAAAATGGCGATTTGGGTGCCACAGCGGCACTGCACGTTGGCAAAGCCCTGCTGAATTTGGGCGTCGGTGGCCTTGGGGTTTTTCTCGAGCAAAGCCACGGCATGCATGACCCAGCCGTTGGCACAGTAACCGCATTGGGCGGCTTGCTCCTCCACAAAGGCCGCTTGCACCGGGTGCAGTTGGCCGTTTTTCTCCAATCCGTCCAGGGTGCGGATGGGCTTGTTGCCCACCGATGAGGCAGGCAGCACACATGAGCGCATGGGCTGGCCATTGACCAGCACGGTGCAGGTACCGCACTGGGCCAATCCGCAGCCAAACCGGGGGCCTTTGAGTTTGAGCGCATCGGTCAGCGCATACAACAAGGGTTCGTCTTTTTCAGCTTCGACAGCGCGCACAGCGCCATCCACGTTGAGCTTGTAAGTGGGCATGGTTTCTCCTGTGATACCGACACCGATATTGACCACATTGATCGGTTTGCTCATTGGGATAAACCCAAGTCCCAGCCCCGGTTGCCACCGCAACGGTCACCCAAGCGACAAGATCAAGTCAATTCGGAGATCTCGATCAGGTTCAGGTCGGGGTCGCGCACGTACACCGAGCGGATGGCGCCGGTCGCACCGGTGCGCATGACCGGGCCCTCCAAGATAGGCCAGTTTTGCGCCTGCAGGTGGGCCATGACCTGCACCAAGGGCCGATCGGCAATGAAGCACAAGTCCAAGGCACCAGGCACGGGCAAATGGGCTTTGGGCTCAAACTCGCGCCCCTGCACATGCAAGTTGATTTTTTGCGTCCCAAATTTGAACGCTTTGCGCTCCACCGGCGGGGTGCCACCGATGAACGACTCCATGCGCAGGCCCAAGACGCGGGTGTAAAAGTCCACACAAGCGGCCTCGTGGTGGGTTGTCAATACCAGGTGGTCCAAATGATCGATCATGCGCTGCGCTCCAGGTTGGGTTGGGCCTTGTCGGCCAATTTTGCACGCAAGCCCAGGCTGGTTCTCAGGGTCAATGCGGTTGACGCTGCCCCATCGGGTGGCTAGCATGACTTGCAGCCCATCAAGGCCATCGACCCACTCCCCACCCAAGCGAGAACCGACCATGAAGTACCTCTCCCGTTTGACCCAATCCCTCACCCTGGCCGCGTTGGGCCTGTGCGGCATGGCCTGGGCGCAAGCCAATTACCCCGATCGGCCCATCAGCTTGGTGGTGCCCTTTGCCGCCGGCGGCCCCACCGATGTGGTGGCGCGCATGTTGGCCATCCCCATGGGCAAGTCCATCGGCCAAACCGTGGTGGTGGAGAACACCTTGGGCGCAGGCGGTACGCTGGCCTCGCAGCGGGTGGCGCGATCCGCTCCCAATGGCTACACGGTCTTGATCCACCACACCGGCATGGCCACCGCACCGGCCTTGTACAAGCGGCTGGGCTTTGACCCGCTGAAAGACTTTGACTACATTGGCCAAGTGGTCGATGTGCCCATGACCTTGCTCGGTCGCAAAGACTTTCCGGCCAATAATTTCCAAGAATTGTTGGCCTACATTCGGGCCAACAAAGACAAGGTGTCGCTGGCCAATGCCGGCTTGGGCGCGGTGTCCCATTTGTGTGGCTTGATGTTCATGAGCCAAGTGGGCGTGGACCTGACCACCGTACCTTACAAAGGCACCGGCCCGGCCATGAATGACTTGCTCGGCGGGCAAGTCGATTTGCTGTGCGACCAAACCACCCAGACCGTGCCCATCATCAAAGAAAACCGCGTCAAGGCCTATGGGGTGACCACCCTCACCCGCTTGTCCAGCCTGGGCCAGTTGCCCACCTTGGACGAGCAAGGTCTCAAGGGCTTTGAGGTCAAAGTTTGGCACGGCATGTACGTGGCCAAGGGCACGCCTGCGCCCATCATCGAAAAGATCAATACCGCCTTGCGTTTTGCCTTGCAAGACCCCCAGGTGCGCCAGCGCTTGGCAGATTTAAGCTCAGATGTGCCGCCCTCCGACAAGCTCACCCCGCGTGGCTTGCAAACCCACTTGGAAGCCGAAATCCGCAAATGGACCCCGGTAATCCAAAAAGCGGGCATTTACGCCGATTGATTCTTTTTCCCAACCTCAGACACACACACCATGGCACGCCGATTTGTAGACCTCTCCATTTACCTTGAAAACGATGTGTTGAGCGATCCACCGGGCTACGCGCCCCAGATCAAATACCTCAACCACGAGCACACCTACGAGCAGATCAAGCCGTTCTTTCCAGGGCTTGAAAAGAAGGACCTGCCCGATGGGGAAGGCTGGGCCATCGAGATGATTCAGCTCACCACCCACAACGGCACCCACTTGGACGCGCCCTACCACTTTCACTCCACCATGGACAAAGCCCTGGGCGGCAAGCGCGCGGCCACCACCATTGACGATGTGCCGCTGGAGTGGTGCTTTCAGCCCGGTGTGAAGTTGGACTTTCGCCACTTTGCCGATGGCTACGTGGTCACTGCGCAAGATGTGCAAGCCGAGCTGGAACGCATTGGCCACCAACTCTCTCCGCTGGAGATCGTCATCATCAACACCAGCGCCGGCCAGCGTTATGGCAACAACGACTACGTGTCCAGTGGCTGCGGCATGGGTTACGAGGCCACCATGTATTTGCTCGAGCGCGGTGTGCGCCTGACAGGCACCGATGCCTGGAGCTGGGACGCACCGTTTGTGCACACCGCCAAAAAATACGCCGAGAGCCAAGATGCCCGCCTGATTTGGGAAGGCCACAAGGCCGGGCGCGACATTGGCTATTGCCACATTGAAAAGCTGCACAACCTCGAGGGGTTGCCACCATCGGGTTTTTACATCAGCTGCTTTCCGCACAAAATCCGCGGTGCCTCGGCTGGCTGGACGCGGGCCGTGGCCATCTTTGATGACGCCTTGATGGCCAGCCCGCGCTGAGTGACAGGCGGCTTTGTCAGCCTCAACAGTCGTGTGGTGGAAAACCGCTCATCGCCGACTCGGCCTTGAGCAAGCGCAGCATCGCCGGCCACTCCAACACACCGTAAGGGCGGCGTGCCCCCGGCTGATACAAGTGCGCGGTTTTGTCCAGTACCTCTTGTGCAGGCAAGTTCAAAGCGGTTTGTGCGGCCATGGCGTCGACCTGGGCACGGCACGCCAACTCCAAGTTATAGAGCAGGTTAAAGGCTTCGCCCACGCTGGGCCCACAGGTGAGCAATCCGTGGTTGCGCAACACCATGGCGTTGTGTGCGCCCAAGTCGCGCACCAAGCGTTCGCGCTCGGCCAAGTCGACCGCCGGGCCCTCGTAATCGTGGTAACCCAAATGGCCCACAAAGCGCATGCCGGTTTGCGTCATGGGCAGCAAGCCGCATTGCATGGACGACACCGCCATGCCCGCACGCGTGTGGGTATGGATGATGCAACTCACGTCGGCCCGGGCCTGGTGAATGGCACCGTGGATCACAAATCCCGATCGGTTGATGCCATAGTCGCAGTCGGGTTTGGACAAAATATGGCCATCGGCGTCAATCTTGGCCAGGCTCGAGGCGGTGATCTCTTTATAAAGCAAGCCATACAAATTGATCAGCAAATGGTTGGTGCCCGGGATGCGCAAAGTGATGTGGTTGTAAATCAGGTCTGCCATGTCGTAGCGGTCAACCAGCCGGTAACATGCGGCCAGCTCCACCCGGGCTTGCCATTCTTCGGGGCTGACTTGGTCGCGGATGCATTCAAAATGGGTGTGCAAGTTCATGGTGATGGATCAAATTAAATTTCACAATCGCCTCGTCAGTCTGCCACAAACCCCCATCAACCCCATCGCCGCCCCCGAAAAGTTCGAAATGCACAAAATTTACATCCTCGACCAGTTTCACCCAGCCGGTGTCGAGTGGATCAAACAACGTGCCGACGTGGTGTGTTGGGACGACCCGCGCATCAACGACTGGCACACGCATGCCCAAGGGGTGATGGTGCGCACCGGCAAGATCAGCGGCGAGGACTTCCGCCGGACCCAGGCTTTGAAGGTGGTGTCCAAACAAGGTGTGGGCGTGAACAACATGGACTTGGAAGCGGCCAAGGCCTGTGGCATCACGGTGTGCAACACCCCTGGCATCAACCGCGAGGCGGTGGCCGACATGGCGCTGGGCATGGCGCTGTCGCTGAGTCGGCGCATCACCGAATTTGACCGCATGATCCGCGCGGGCCAAGCCTTTAACCGCAACGACTTCATGGGTCTGGAGATGTGGGGCAAAACCATTGGCATCATCGGCATGGGCAACACCGGCACCGAGGTGGCCAAAAAATACCGCCACGCCTTTGACGCCAAAATTTTGGCCCACGACCCTTTTGTCAGCGACACCCATTGGAGCGACATCGAACACGAGCGCGTGCACAACCTGGCCGATTTGTGGCCACGGGTGGATGTGCTGAGCATCCACGTGCCCTACTCACCGAAAACCCATCACTTGATTAATGCAGCTGTGCTGGCACAACTCAAGCCACGATCCATCTTGATCAATGTGGCGCGCGGCGACATCGTCGACGAAGACGCTTTGTTCACCTGCATGCAAGCGGGCCACTTGCTCGGCGCTGGCTTGGATGTGTGGAGCGATGTCGAGCCGCCGCTGGCCAGCCACCCCTTATTGCGATTGCCCAACGTGATTGCCACCCCGCATGCTGCGGGCAGCACCGAAGAGACCCAAATCAAAAGCTCGCTGCGCGTGGCCCAACAACTGCTGCACGTGATGAACGGCGGCGAA